>JANYBE010000434.1 GCA_025360945.1 Rhizobacter sp.
CCGAAGACGCCTGGGTGGTCCAGGGCTTCAGCTTCGGCAACCATCTGGCCGAGCTCGGCCCGAACGCCAACACCGAGGTCTACCGGAAGTCATCGCTCGACCTGGCGATGCGCGACGCCTTTCGCAAGGCACGCCGCTACCTCATGCAGGCCCACGGCCTGGACGAAGACGAAGCGTTGTCGCTGTTGTCGGTGGCCGTGGACTTCGGCGTCACCCAGGTCGCTGACGGCAACTGGGGAGTGCATGCGGTGATTCGCAAGTCGATCTTTCCGGACGCTGTCGCAGATACCCGGGCTGCAGAGCCACCGCCGCGTACTGTGGCCGAGGGAACCGGGCCGATCGACACTCCTTCATAAATGTCGGCGAGGGTGCGAGACGCTCCAACCTCTTCTAAACAGCGCGCCCAGACTGGCCTCGCCGCCGGCAATGCAGAAAAGCGATTTCGGTCGCGCGCCATGCGTGAAACGGGATGCAGCGCCGAAGCAGATGCCTCAGCGCGCGTGCGTGACGCCGCCGTCGACGATCAAGGTCGAGCCGACGACGTAGTCGCCGGCGCGCGACGCGAGGTAGATCGCCGCGCCGGCCATGTCGTCGTCGACGCCGATGCGGCCGGCCGGGATGCGCGCCTTGACCGCATCGGCGTGGTCACGCGCGTCGCGATTCATCTCGGAGGCAAAGGCGCCTGGGGCGATCGCGCTGACGACGATGTTGTCCTTGACGAGGCGCAGCGCCATGCGCCGCGTCAGCTGGATCAACCCGGCCTTGCTCGCCGCGTACGAGTAGGTCTCCTGCGGGTTGACCGAGATGCCGTCGATCGATGCGATGTTGATGACCTTGGCAGGCTGCTTCTTCGCCGCCGCGCGCAGCGGCGCAATAAGCGCTTGCGTCAGGAAAAATGGTGTCTTCAGGTTCAGGTCGACGACCTTGTCCCAGCCACTCTCGGGGAAGGTGTCGAAGGCCTCACCCCAGGCCGCGCCGGCGTTGTTAACGAGGATGTCGAGCGCGCTTTCACGCGCCGTGAATACTGCAACCAGCGCGTTCACGCCCTCGAGCGTGGACACGTTGGCCGGCAGTGAAATGCACTCGCCATGCACCGACAGTTCCCTGGCCGTTGCGTCGCAATCGGCCGCCTTGCGCGACGAGATGTAGACCTTGGCGCCCTGCGCCAGAAAGCCCGCCGCGATCATGCGGCCAATGCCGCGCGAGCCGCCGGTGACGAGCGCGGTGCGGCCCGTGAGGGTGAAGAGGTCGGTCATGGTCATTCTCCGTCGATGTGGGTGAACGCGCTGATTCTGGCGCCGTAGCACAGTGGCGCGCTGTCACCCGCGCGTCGTGTCGGCCAATCCCGCCGCGACGGCCGCCACCCGCGCCGCGCGCACCGCATCCGCAAGCGCCGGGCCGCTGGCGCCACGCGATTGGGCGTCGGCGACGACGGCCGCAGCGTCGATGGCCATCGCCAGCCTCAACGCCTCGTTCAGCCGTGCTCGCTGCGGGTAAGCCGACTCGCTCAGGCCGAGCCGGCCGCGCGCATCGCATTCGCAGGCAAGCAGTGCCTCCTTGAACCGATCGGGTCGGCGCCACGCGTCGCAGCGTTCGAGCAGGCGCACGATCGCCACTGCGTTCAGCTCGCCGCTGCGGTGCAAGTTGCCGTGCTCGCGCGCGACGATCTCGGCTAGTTCTCGGCAGTCAATCGGCACACGCAGCCGCACGCACACGTCGCGCAGCAGGCGGACGCTGCGGCCTTCGTGGCCGAGGTGGCGCGGCAGCAAGTCGGGCGGCGTCGTGCCCTTGCCGAGATCGTGGCACAGGCAGGCGAAGCGCACTTCCAAGCCTGCGTTGAGCCGCGCCGCCATGTCCAGCACCAGCATCAGGTGCACGCCAGTGTCGATCTCGGGGTGGTGCACTTCGGGCTGCGGCACACCCCATAGGCGATCCACTTCGGGCAGAAGCCGCGCGAGCGCCCCGCACGAACGCATCACCTCGAACATGCGCGAAGGGTGCGCTTCCATGAGCCCGCGCGCCAGCTCCTGCCAGACGCGCTCGGCGACCAGCGCGTCGGCCTCGCCGGCATCGACCATCGCGCGCATCAACGCGAGCGTTTCGGGCGCGACCGAGAACTCGGCAAAGCGCGCCGCGAAACGCGCGAGCCGCAGGATGCGCACCGGGTCTTCGGCGAACGCGGGCGAGACATGGCGCAGCAGTTTCAGATCGAGATCGCGCTGGCCGCCGTGCGGGTCGATCAGCATGCCGGCCTCGTCCTGCGCGATCGCGTTGATCGTCAGGTCGCGGCGCAACAAGTCGTCTTCGAGCGTGACGCCCGGGTCCGCGTGCATCTCGAAGCCACGGTAGCCCGGGCCGGTCTTGCGTTCGGTGCGCGCGAGCGCATGCTCTTCCCGGGTCTGTGGATGCAGGAAGACGGGGAAGTCGCGGCCCACCGGCAGATAGCCGGCGGTCAGCAGCTCCTGGGCGTGCGCGCCGACGACGACCCAGTCACGGTCGCTGCCTGGGCGGCCCAGCAAGGCGTCGCGCACCGCGCCGCCGACGAGATAGCGTTTCATGCAGGCAGTTTATGTCGCGGCAGAGACAGCGGGACTCGCAGGTCGTTCGTAGAGTGTGCTCACGCCGCTGCGAAGAACCGCCCATGAAATGAATGCACTTGCAACCTTGCGCGCCATCAACGAGACCGCCGCGTTCAATCGGTGGTGCGGGATCGAGGTGCTGAGCGCCGAACCGGGCTCGGCCGAGATCGCGATGCCGTGGCGCGCCGAAGCCGGCCAGTACGCCGGCTTTGTGCACGCCGGGCTGGTCGGTGCGCTAATCGACACGGCCTGCGGCTTTGCCGCCGCGACGCTGGTCGGCCGCGTGCTCGCCGCGCACTACTCAGTCAACTGCCTGCGCCCGGCGGTAGGCGAGCGCTTCGTCGCCCGCGCCCGGGTCGTCAAGGCCGGCAGGACGCAGGTGTTCACGGCCTGCGAGCTGTTCGCTCAGTCGAACGGCAAGGAGACGCTGGTGGCGACCGGCGAGACGCTGCTCTCGGTCGTCGCGAAGAAATCAGGCGCGTGAGCGGTAGGGTTCTTCGAAATCGAGAAAGTCGCACTCGGCGAGCGCGTCGTCCATCCACGCGGCGACTCCGGGCAACTCGGTGACGCGCTGCATGTACGACGCGATCTTTGGTGGCACCAGCACGCCGTAGGTCTTCAGGCGCATCACGACCGGCGCGAAGTACGCGTCGACGATACTGAACTCGCCGAACAACAGCGGCCCGCCGTACGCGTCCAGCAGCACCGCCCACATCCCGAGGACGCGCTCGACATCGCTGCGCACCGCCGCGTGCTCGGCCAGCACGCGCGCGCCGACCTCGGGCAGCGCGGCCTCGACGTTCATCGGGAAGTGGTTGCGCAGCGCGCCAAAGCCCGAGTGCATCTCGGCGCAGACGCTGCGCGCGCGGGCGCGCGTCTTCATGTCCTGCGGCCAGAGCCTCTTCGCGGGGAACTTCTCGGCCACGTACTCGGCGATCGCGAGCGTGTCCCACACGGTCAAATCGTCGTCGATCAGCACCGGCACGCGCCCGGCCGGCGTCACGCGGGCGAGGTCGGTCTTGAATTTGGAGTCGGGCGCGAACCCGTCGAAGCGGATCTTGACCTCGTCGAACGCAATGCCGGCCTGCTTCAGGAGCACCCACGGCCGCATCGACCAGGACGAATAGTTCTTGTTGCCGATCACGAGCTGCATGGTCACCCTTTGGCGTTGAGATCGACCAGCATCCTAGCCCGCGTCGCCTTGTCGCAGAATGAGCAATTCGAATCCCATTGATGCGCTACGGAAGCTCCTGGTCCAGCGCGTTCGCCCCGCCCGGCGCGATCGATCGCCCGAGGCGCGTCTTCAGCGACGGCGACGCCGTGCCGAGCTGCGCCGCGTAGTAGGTCGCGTTGCTCAGTACCTTCTTGACGTAGTCGCGCGTCTCGGCGAACGGCACGTTCTCGGCCCAGATCGCCGGCTCGAGCACCGGCCCGTCGCGCCATTTGCGCAACCGGCTCGGGCCGGCGTTGTAGGCGGCCGCCGCCAGCGCCTGCGAGCTGCCGAAGTCGTCGAGCACGAGCTTGAGGTAACTCATGCCCAGACGCAGGTTCGTGTCGCGGTCCCCGAGCAGCTCGGCGCTGTAGGCCACGCCGATCCTCTTCGCGGTCCAGCGCGCGGTCGCAGGCATGATCTGCATCAGCCCGGAGGCGCCCACGCCCGAGCGCGCGTCCATTACGAAGCGCGACTCCTGGCGGATCAGGCCGTACACATACGCCGGATCGAGACCGATCTCGCCGGCGCGCGCGACCACGTCATCGCGAAACGGCATCGGAAAGCGCTGCTCCATGTCGATCTCGCCGCGGGTGCGGTCGCTGGTGTTGATGCAGCGATCCCACACCTCGCGATCACAAGCGAGTTGCGCGGCCGCTAGCAGTTCACGGTCGCTCATGCCGCGCAGCGCGTAGTTCCATTCGCGCACGCCTTCGCTGCGCAGCCCGAGGGCAATGAGCTGCAGCGCGCGCACGAAGCCCGGGTTGTTGCGCGCCACGTCGCGTTCGTCCGGTGTCAGCGGCAGTGGACGCGGTGGCATGTAGACAGGCTGGCCGAGGTGCTCGGCCGCCAGTGCCGCATAGAAGCTCAGCTGCTCGGCGATGCTCGCCATCTGCTCGCGGCCGAGCGCACGCATCGCCTCGGAGTCTTGCGAATCAGGCGCCAGGGCGATCAGTGCGCGCGCCTTCCAGTAGACCCACGCCGGGTCGCGTTGTTCGGTCGCACTCATCGCGTTGATGGCCTGCATCACCTGCTGCCAGCGCGGTCGGCCGTTGTCGGCGCGCAGCGCAGCGCGCACCTTCCAGGCGAGCGTGTCGTCGGGCCAGTCGATGTCGGCTTTCGCCTTCGTGGCGCGCTGCGCGGCGCGCAGGTAGTAGTCGGCCGCCTCCGGCTGCAGCTTGAGCGCGGCCTGCTTGCCCACGGCCGCCCACGCCCACGCCGCGAGGTCCCCCGGCAACGCGCGGTCCCAGCGGTCGTTGAGCAGGCCGGCGGCGGCGTCGGGGTCGTTCGTGGCCACACGCATCAAGGCCAGCGTGGTCAGCTCGGAGGCGTTGTGGGACGAGCTCGCGGCGCCGCGCGCGAGGTAGCGCGCCGGACTGTCGATGAGCTGGCCCATGCTCACCGTGACTGCAGGGCCGACAAGCGCTGCGGCCTGGCGCGCCGCCCGCGGGCGGTTGGCGTCGATCGAGACCCTGGCCCTGCGCCAGGCGTCGGCCGGCGTGAACAGCCTGGCATCGGTCAGCGTGGCGGCGAGCAACGCGCAGCCGTCGTCGGCGTCGCGCTGCGCGAACCAGGCGGCGCGGGCGGCGTCCGTCACGTCCTTGCCGGCGAGGTGATCGGTGAGCAGCGCGTAACACGTGACCTCGCGGTCGTCGTTGAAGCGAAAGCGCGGAAACTCAACCGTGAAATTGGCCCAGTCGCGGCGCTTACCGAGTTCGAGCAACCAGTCGTTGCGGAAGCGGTCGTCCACATAGCTGCCGCTCCAGCGCGCACTGAACTGATCGACCTCGGGCTGCTGGACCTCGCCGATGCGGGCGCTGAGCTCCCAGTAGTCGGCCCACATCGCGAGCGGGTGACTTGCGGCGAGCGCCCCTGCGCGCAGCGCCGCGAGACGCTTGCCATCCTTCTTGCGAAATGCATCGCGGGCATCGACGATGGTGCTGTCGCTGCCCTGCGCGTGCGACTGCGGGACAGCCACAACCAGCACCGAGGCGCACACCAACGCGACAAGCGTGGCACGCCCATATACTGCTCCGAGAAGGTTCTTGAAGTTCAACGTCATCGCACATTCATCTTGAAATCGGCTCCAACACCGCGGCAGATCCTGCGCACGAGGTTGCTGGCGCAACGCGAACAATTCATGGCCAGTGCGCCCGCTGCCGAAGCTGCTGCGACGCTGGCGCGACATCTGGCCCGGGTGCTGACGGAGCTGGAGCCCGAGTTGCTCGGCCTGTACTGGCCGCATCGGTCCGAATTTAACGCACCGGGCGCCGTGCTCGCCGACGCCACGTTGGCAAAGTTGTCTATGTCGCTGCCCTTTGCGCGCCGCGATCCAGTGCAGATGCACTATCGGGCCTGGGACGGAGCGACCCCGACGTTCGTCGACGAATGCGGCCTCCCCACGAGCACCGGAGCAGCGGTGCAGCCCGATGTCGTGCTGGTTCCCTGCGTGGCCTTCACGCCCGAAGGGTATCGGCTGGGCTACGGCGGCGGCTACTTCGACCGCTGGCTCGCGCAGCACCCGCATGCCACCGCTATCGGCGTGGCGTGGTCAGGCAGCGAAGTCCAGGCCAAGGCGCTCGACGTGCAGGCGCACGACCAGGCTCTCACCCTGATCGTCACCGAACGCGGTGTGGTTTAGCAGGGACCACCGCAGGGGCAAGCTCCTCCCCGATCGCATGGCGCGTGATGCGTGCCTGCTCCAGCACCCAGTCGCAAAACTGCGCCACCTCGGGCCGCGCCTTGTCGGTGTGCGACGCGATGAGCCAGTACAGGTACGGGCTCTCGATGCGTCCGGCATTGCCGAACGGTTCGATCAACTCGCCGCGTTGCAAGGCCTCGAACACCAGCGCGACGCGCGCCAGCGCCACGCCGTGGCCAGCGAGGGCGGCTTGCACCTGCTGGTAGGTGAAATTCAGGTACAGCCAGCGCTTGGGTTCGAGCGACGGCTGGCCCTGCAGCATCAGCCAGCGGCGCCAGCTCAGGAACTCGGTGCTGGTCTTGGTGTCGTCCTCTTCGGCCAGCGTGTGCTGCACGAGGTCTGCCGCCACGCTGAGCGGCGGCGCCTGGCCGCGCCGGATCTGCTCCATCAGCGAGCGGCTCACGACCGGCGTCAGCACCTCGCCGAACAGCCGCACCGCGCCCTCGGGCGCCTGCGCCGGGCTGCAGTAGCGCAGCGAGAGATCGAGCTCGGGGTCGTCCAAGTCCGCGATCATGTCGGTGGCTGAGACGCGGATATCGATGTCCGGGTGCTGGCGCTGGAAGGCCTCGATGCGCGGCAACAGCCAAAGCGAGCCGAAGGACGCGAAAGTCGTCACGCTGACCCGCTTGCGGCTGCGCGCCTGGCGGATCTGGCGCACGCTGGCGTCGATCTGCCCCAGGCCGCTTTCTACCGAGCGCTGCAGCACGCGGCCGCTTTGCGTCAGCTCCACGTGCCGCGTTCCGCGCACGAACAGCGCCGCGCCGAGTTCGTCTTCGAGCCCCTTGATCTGGCGGCTGACGGCCGACTGCGTCACAAACAATTCCTCGGCCGCGTCACTGAAGCTCAGGCGCCGCGCGACCGCCTCGAAGGCACGCAGGCTGTTCAGCGAGAGCTTGCGGCGGGTTGGCGTATTCATATCAAATCCGCATCAATTGGTGACGCCGGTTTCATTGGATTACCCAGACAACAACGGCGATCATTGTCACACCTAACGCAGGAGATTCATGATGAACTCGCAATTCAAGGTGTTTCATGGCGGCACGTTTCAAATGCACTCGGGCGACGCGACGCATCTCGGCCGACTGGGTGGTGAGCTGACCGTGGTCAAAGGGCAAGTCTGGCTGACGCGCGACGGCGATCTGGGCGATCACTTCGTCGAAGCCGGTCAGCGCGTGCGCTTCGGCGTAGGCGAGAACGCGGTGATCGAACCCTCGCGCACAGGCGAGACCGTGTCGCTGCGCTGGCAGCCGCGCCGTCAGAGCTTCATCGGTGCTGTTTTGGCCGAGCCACTGCGCGGCCTGGCTTTCTTGGCCGGCGTGGCGGCGCGTGGCTTCGCGGCTCTGGCGCGCAGCGCTGCGGACAGCGCATGCCGGGCCCAGGGCTGCATCGCCGGTGGCGACTCCATCGCGTCGTCCGGCGCACTGAAGTAACCCAGCGCCACGCTCTTGCCGCTGGCGTCGTAGACGAACGGCACGCAGCCGGCCGCCTCGAACAGCGGCCGCGTCTGCGCATCGACCTTGAGGTACAGGCGCTCGCCGGCGATCAACGCGACGAACAGTTCGTCGATGTAAAAACCATGCCCGCCGAACATGCGGCGCACCCGCGTGCCGCCCAGCGGGGACAACAGCTCCACGCAATAGTTGACGAGCTCCGATGTGGCCATGCCGCCAGTCTTGCACAATGCAGCGGCCTTCTTCAACCGGAGCTTGCATGCCCGCCACCGAGCCCGACCGCGCCGCGCTGCGAACCAAGCTGATTGCCGCGCGGCTGGCCCTCACCGACCGGCTGGAGCGCGCGGTGCAATTGCAAAGTGCATTGCGGGTGTGGCTGGTCGGCCGACGCGAGACCAGTATCGGCGCCTACTGGCCGATCAAGGGCGAGTTTGACCCGCTGCCTGCGCTGTACCGCTGGACCGAAGGCGCGCCCGAGGGTGTGACACGCCGCATCGGATTGCCGGTCGCGGATCGCGACACGCGCCAGCTGCGCTTTCACGTCTGGTACCCGGGCTGCCCGATGGAGCTCGACGCGTACAACATCCCGAAGCCGAAGGACACCGAGGAGTTCGCCCCGGCGATCCTGGTCGTACCCTGCCTCGGCTTCGGGCCAGGCGGCGTGCGGCTCGGCTACGGCGGTGGCTTCTTCGATCGCACGCTCGCGTCGTTGACGCCGCGGCCGGTGACGGTGGGTGTGAGCTTCACGCACGGCTTTCTGCCGCTGCTGCGCTCCAGCCCGCAGGACCTGCCACTCGACGCGATGCTGACCGAAGACGGCGTTATGTGGCAGCGCCCCGACGCCTAGATCCCGGCGTGCTCGACCAGCGCGCGTCCGTGCGCGGCCAGCGCCCTTCTCAGGGCCGCGGGCTTGTTGATCTTGAAGCCGAACGGCAGCCGCGCCAGCTCGCGCGCGACCCAGTCGAGGTCGTCGGCCTGGGCATCGAGGCGCACCCCTTGCTTGCACGCGGTAAGCGTGCCGAGCTCGACGAACACGACGCGGCGTGCGCGCTCGAGGTCGGTGTCCAGCATCACTTGAACCGCATTCGCACGCGGCAGCATAGCGATCGAGCGGACCAAGTAGCCCAGCACATCGAATCCCGGAGGCCGGCCGAAGCTCTTCGGCAGCGCTTGGACCTCGAGCACCCGATCGAGCCGGAACGAGCGCAGCTCTCGCCGCAGATGGCAATGACCGACGGCGTACCAGGCGCCGCCGCGCCAGGCCAGGCCATAGACGTCGACATCGCGCTTGGTCTCGTGTTCGTCGGCAGTGCGGTACAACAGGCGCACGCGCTGCTGCGCGCGTGACGCGGCGCTCAGGCCCAGCAAGGCGGCGGTGGCGCCGGCAGCAAATGGGCGCGCGAGATCGAGCGAGACGGTCTGATCTATGTCCCTCAGGCGTTGCCGCAAGCCGGCCGGCATCACGCGCTCAAGCTTGGCCTGAGTGCTCGCGATCGCAGGGGTGATGCCGCCCAGACCGAGCTGGCCCGCGGCACGCAAGCCGACCGCCAGCGCGAGCGCCTCGTCGGCGCTGAACATCATCGGCGGCAGCTTGTAGCCCGGCCGCAGCGCATAGCCGCCGTCCCGGCCGCGCTGCACCTGGACCGGCACGCCCATCTCGATCAGGTGGCAGATGTAGCGCCGCACGGTGCGGGCGTCCACCCCAACGCGGCGCGCCAGCTCGGGGCCGCTGAGGCCGGTACCGGCCTGCAGCAGCTCCAGCACGGCCAGCACGCGTGTCGTCGGTTTGCTCATGTTCTCGATTGTGCAGGAGCGCGCGGTCGATACCGGGCGGAAACTGTCCGCATTCGTTTCTACACTGCAACGTCTTTCCTCACCACAGGCGACTTCTCATGCAAGCCCCCAACGACCTCTGGCTGTTCTTCGCGATGGTGTTCTGCGTGATCCTTCTGCCCGGCATGGACATGGCCTTCGTCGCCAGCAGCGCGCGGACGCGGGGCCTGCGCGGCGGTCTTGTCGGGGTGGCGGGCATCATCGCCGCGGGCGTGCTGCACACGATCGTCGGCGCGACCGGCGTCGCCGCGCTGCTGTTGCTATGGCCCGCGGCGTTCAACGCGCTGCTCGTCGCCGGCGCGCTCTACATGGTGTGGGTCGGCGTCAGCATCCTTCGCTCGACCGACGCGGAGCCCTCAGCGTCGGCCGCCGCGCCGCCGCGAGGCGCAATCTTTCGGCGCGCCGTGCTGACTTGCCTGCTCAACCCCAAGGCCTACGCGTTCATGCTCGCCGTGTTCCCGGCCTTCCTGCGATCGACGACGTATTCGATGCCGGTGCAGACGCAGCGCCTGGGCGCCGTGATCGCCGTGACGCAGTTGCTGGTGTACGGTGCCGTCGCGCTGTTCGTCGCCTCGGCGAAGCAGTGGACGGGTGCCGGCCCGAACGGCCAGCGCGCAGCAGTGCGCGCCGTCAGCGCGGCCTTGATCGGCGGCGCGGCGCTGACGCTGGCATTCGCTTGGCAACCCGCACATGCACAGCCCACGGAGAACCCGACCATGACCACCTCAGCGAGCCACTCGAGCCTCAGCGACTTCGACTTCTTCATCGGCAGCTGGCGCGTCGCGCACCGCCGGCTCAAGGAGCGACTTGCCGGCAGCTACGAGTGGGTCGAGTTCGCCGGCACGACCGTCGCGCAGAAGACGTTGGGCGGCCTGGGTAACATGGACGACAACGTGCTGGAGCTGCCCGGAGGCACCTACCGTGCGGTGACCTTGCGCTCGTTCGACACCGGGTCGCAACAGTGGTCGATCTGGTGGCTCGACGGCCGCGACCCGGGCAAGATAGACGCGCCGATGGTCGGGCAGTTCAGGGACGGCGTCGGAACGTTCTACGCCGACGACACCTTTGCCGGGCGCCCCGTGCGCGTGCGATTCCTGTGGTCGCTGCCGCGACCCGATCACCCGCGCTGGGAGCAGGCGTTCTCGACGGACTGGGGCGCCACCTGGGAGACCAACTGGGTGATGGATTTCACCCGTTCAGGCTGACCCGCGCAGACGCAGGCAGATGTCGCGTGTCAACGCGGCCTGGTTCATCGTGTAGAAGTGCAGGCCCGGTGCGCCGCCCGCGATCAGGCGCTCGCAGAGTTCGGTGACGACGTCCACGCCGAACGCGCGCACCGAGGCCGCGTCGTCCATGAATCCTTCCATCTTCAGCGCGACCCAACGCGGGATCTCGATGCCGTCGCGTGCCGCGAACTGGGCGATCTTCGAGAAGTTGTGGAACGGCATGATGCCCGGCACCACGGGGACGGAAGCGCCGAGCTTGCGGGTCTCGTCGACGAAGTGGAAGTAGGCATCGGGGTTGAAGAAGAACTGCGTGATCGCCGAGTTCGCACCGGCGTTGACCTTGTCGGCGTAGTGCTTCAGGTCACGCGTCGCATAGCGCTGCTCGGGGTGGTATTCGGGGTACGCGGCGACTTCGACGTGCCAGTCCGACCCTTGCGTTTCGCGCACGAAGGCGACCAGCTCGGCGGCGAAGCGAAAGTCGCCGGCCATGTGCGTGCCGCTGGGCATGTCGCCGCGCAGCGCGACGAGGCGGTGGATGTTGCGCGCGCGGTATGTGGCGAGGATCTCACGCAGCGCGTCCCGCGTGCCGCCCACGCACGACAGGTGCGGTGCAGCCTCGAAGCCAGCGTCGGCAATCGCGCCCACGGTCGCGAGCGTCTTGTCGCGCGTGGACCCGCCGGCGCCGTAGGTGACGCTGAAGAACTCGGGCTTGAGGCTCCCCAATTCCTGCACGACGCCCTTGAGTTTCTCGTCGCCGACCGGCGTGTTCGGCGGAAAGAACTCGAAGCTAACCGGAACGTGATTCTTCGCTGCCGTCATGGCACCTCTCCTCAAGTGGCGGCGGTCGCCCACACAATAAATTCCCGGTTCCCGTCGGCACCGGTGACGATGCTCGCGAAGTAGTCGCGCACGTCGAGATGCAGCGCCGCGCAGGCCTCGCGGATGCGCGCCTCGACCACCGGGTACGAGGCCGCGCTTTTCACGAGCCCACCCTTGCCGATGTCCGCCGGCTGCAACTCGAACTGCGGCTTCACCAGCATCACCGCATGTCCGCCGAGCGCGAGGTAGCTCGCGACGGTTGGTAGCACATGGGTCAGCGTGATGAACGACACGTCGGCGACGACGATGCCGAACGAATGCTCTGGTTCGGCCTGCTCGAATTCGGAGCCCGTCACGTCGCGTGCGTTCAGGCCTTCATAGCATTGCACGCGCGCATCACCGATCAAGCTTGCAGCCAGTTGCGCGCGGCCCACGTCGATACCGACGACCCGGCGGGCGCCGCGCTGCAACAGCGCATCGGTGAAGCCACCGGTGCTTTGGCCGACGTCGAGACAGTTCACATCGGTCACATCGATGCCGCAATGCTTCAGCGCTGCATCCAGCTTGAGCCCACCGCGCGACGCGAAGCGCAACTCGGCGTCATCGGTGATCTCGATCTGGCAGTCCGCTGGCAAGTCTTCACCCGCCTTACGCGGCACGGACCAGCCCTTGGGGCCGAGCCAGCGCACCGCGCCAGTGTCGATCAGCCGCTGGGCGGCCGAGCGCGTGGGCGCGAGTGCACGCTGCACCAGCAACTGGTCAGCACGCATCAGTAACGATAGGTGTCGGGCTTGTACGGGCCTAGCTTGGATACGCCGATGTAGGCGGCCTGCTCGTCCGTCAGCTCGGTCAGCATCGCGCCGACCTTCTTCAGGTGCAGACGCGCGACCTTCTCGTCGAGGTGCTTGGGCAGCACGTAGACCTTGCCGACCTCGTAGTAGTCGCTGTGCGTGAACAGCTCGATCTGCGCGATCGTCTGGTTCGCGAAGCTGGAGCTC
>JANYBE010000505.1 GCA_025360945.1 Rhizobacter sp.
GAGACTATCCATACCCTCATTTCCGCGAACACACAGGAGACAAACACCATGCTCGACACCACCAAGCGCACTTCCGTGTACCAACCGATTCAACTGGGGCTGAAGTTCCCGGAGCTGCCGAACTTTGCGACCCACGCCGAAGAGCGCAAGCACCGCAAGGAACGGCTCGTGGCCGCGTGCCGCGCGTTCGACCAGCAGGGGTTCGACTACGGCTTCGCCGGCCATCTGACCATCCGCGACCCCGAGCATCCCGAGCTGTATTGGACCAACCCGATGTGCGTGCACTTCAGCCAGGTCAGGGTGTCCAACCTGATCTTGGTCGATCATGACGGCAAGGTCGTCGAAGGCGAGTATGCGGTCAACCGCGCCGGCTTCGTGCTGCATGCCGCGGTGCACGAAGCGCACCCCGACATCCTGGCGATGTGCCATGCACACACGGTCTACGGCACCGCGTTCGCGGCGCTCGGCAAAAAGCTCGAACCGATCACGCAGGACGCAGCCGCCTTCTTCGAGGACCATGTCGTGATCGGCGACGAGGCTGGACAGGTCGCCGTCGAGGTCAAGGGCGGGAACAAGGTCGCCAACGCGTTCAAGGGTGTCAAGGCCGCGATTCACCAGAATCATGGCTTGCTGACCGCCAGCCGCCACAGCATCGAGGCCGCGGCGTTCTGGTTCATCGCGCTGGAGCGCTGCTGCCAGCAGCAACTGCTGATCGACGCGACCGGCCTGAGCCCCAAGCTCATCCCGGCGGATCGCTCGCGCTACAGCCGCGAGCACGTCGGCAGCGAGTACATCGGCTGGCTGCACTTCCAGACGATCTACGACCAGCTGGCCAAGACACAGCCCGACATGTTCGAGTAAGCGTCCAGGCTAGATCATTGACCGCGTGGGCCGCGGGTCGATGAACACAAGATCAACAGGAGACAAGACATGACCGCTACCACCCTGCCGCAAAGCGCGGCGCCCCACGCCGTGCGCGACGAAGACATCGCGTACGCCCGCGTCACCTGGCGGCTCGTGCCGCTGCTCTTCATCTGCTACGTGGCGGCCTATCTGGACCGCGTCAACGTCGGCTTTGCCAAGCTACAAATGCTCAACGAGCTGAAGTTCAGCGAGTCCATCTACGGGCTGGGTGCCGGCATCTTCTTCATCGGCTACTTCCTGTTCGAGGTGCCGAGCAACCTGCTGCTGCACAAACTGGGCGCGCGGCGCTGGATCGCCCGCATCCTGATCAGCTGGGGCCTGATCTCGGGATGCATGATGTTCGTGCAGACACCGACGACGTTCTACGTGCTGCGCTTTCTGCTCGGGCTGGCCGAGGCCGGCTTCTTCCCGGGCATCATCCTGTACCTCACCTACTGGTACCCGTCGGCTCGCCGCTCGCAGGTCACGTCGCTGTTCATGACGGGCATTCCGATGGCCGGGGTGATCGGCGGCCCGTTGTCGGGCTGGATCCTCGGATCTTTCAACGGCGTTTCGGGCATCGCGGGTTGGAAGTGGCTGTTCATCATCGAGGCAATGCCTTCAGTCGCTCTCGGCTTCGTTGTGATGTTCTTCCTCGACGACCGGATCGCCGACGCGCGCTGGCTGAGTGCCGACCAGAAGCGCCTCCTCCAGCGCAACATCGACCGGGAAGCTTCGAAGGTCGAGGATCACTCGGCACTCGGCGCGTTCCGCAACGCCAAGGTGTGGGTGCTGTGCGCGGCCTACTTCGGCTTCATCATGGGCCTGTACGGCGTTGGCTTCTGGCTGCCATCGTTGATCAAGGCGTCGGGCATCTCCAGTCCGGCGACGATCGGTTGGCTCGTGGCCATTCCCTATTCGGCTGCCGTGGCCTGCATGATCCTGACGAGCCGTCATTCGGATCGCAGCGGTGAGCGCCGCTGGCATATCGCGCTTCCGGCTTTCGTCGGTGCGGTAGCGCTGGTCGTCAGCACATTTGTGCCCCAGACACCGCTGTGGGCTATCGTGACGCTGACCGTGGCCACGATGGGCATCTTGACCGGACTGGCGCAGTTCTGGGTGCTGCCGCCGGCATTCCTCGGTGGCGCCGCGGCTGCTGCGGGCATCGCGCTGATCAATTCGGTCGGCAACCTGGCCGGCTTCGTGAGCCCTTTCGTCGTCGGCTGGATCAAGGACGCCACGGGCAGTACCAACAATGGTCTGTACGTGATTGCGGCGAGCCTTGTCGTTGGCGGCGCGATCATCCTCGCGATCGCGCAGCGCGGTGCGCGCAGGAGTGCAGCATGAATCGCTACGTGGGAGCCGGGATTCGAGACAGCGGCGCAGAGTTGCCGCCGAGCTTCGAGGCTTTTCGGGTAGAGGCGCTGGCCGACGGCTGCGACGAGGCACTGGTGCGCGAATGGCGACCGGACACGATGACCGAAACCCACACGCATCCATTCGATGCTGAAGCGATCCTCGTGCAGGGCGAACTGTGGCTGACTGAAGGCGACCGCACCCGGCACCTCACGCGCGGCGGGACGTTTCGACTGCGTGCGGGAACTCCACACGCGGAGCGCTACGGGCCGCAAGGGGCGACCTTTTGGGTGGGGCGCAGGCAAGCCCCTACTTGATTGCCACGTCCTTCGAGGCGTCATTGTCTCTTGACGAGCGCCTCCCTCAATGCAGGGTAAGCGTCCGGCGGCGGCATCTTGACGCTCGCCGATGGGCCGGCAAGATGTCAGGCCGGCGC
>JANYBE010000537.1 GCA_025360945.1 Rhizobacter sp.
TCGCCGGCCGCGCTGGCCTCGCACTGTGACCTGATCGCGATCGTCGTCGTCGATGCCGGGCAGATCGACGACGTGCTGTGTGGTGCGGATGGCGTGGCTCGCGCCGCTGCGTGCGATGCACCGCTCGCGGTGATGATCTGCTCGACCATTGCCGCGAGCGACACCGAGCGCTTTCGAGATCGTCTCGCCGCGCATTCGATCGCGCTGCTCGACGCCCCGATCTCCGGCGGCCCGGTGCGCGCGGCGAGCGGCACGATGTCGATGATGCTGGCCTGCGATCGGACGCTGCTCGATCGCTTCGAGCCGCTGTTGCGCGAGATGGCAGGCACGCTGTTCTATGTCGGCGAAAAGGTCGGCGACGCGGCCCGCACCAAGCTGGTCAACAACCTGCTGGCCGGCATCAACCTCGTGGCCGGCGCCGAGGCGCTTGCACTTGGCGCGCGGCTCGGGCTGGACAAGCGCGCGCTCTTCGAGGTCGTGAAGGCCTCGAGCGGCGCTTCGTGGATCGTCACCGACCGCATGGCGCGCGCGCTCGACGGTGACTACGTGCCCCGCGCGCGCAGCGTGATCCTGACGAAGGACGTCGGCCTCGCCGTGCAGATGGCCGATGCTGCCGGCGTGGCCACACCGCTCGGCGACGAAGCGTTGCGCCTGTTCCAGGCGACCGTCGCCGCCGGCTTCGGCGAGCTCGACGATGCGGCCGTCATCAAGTCGATCTGTCCCGACTTCTAGCGACAACCCCGAGAGGCCGGCCAGGGCCTCGCTGCTAGGATCAAACGTGGACTCCGCATTGCTGCTTCTCGATCTCTATCGCTTGATGTCGCGCATCCGCGCGTTCGAAGACGCGGCCGAGATCGCCAGCCAGGGGGGCGTGGCGGCGTGGGGCCTTGCCGCCAACGCCAAGCCGGCGCTGGTGCGTGGCCCGCTCCATTTGTCGACCGGTCAGGAGGCGGTGGCGGTCGGCGTGTGCAGGCACCTGAGCCACCAGGACCTGCTCACCTCCACGCACCGCGGGCACGGCCACACGCTGGCCAAGGGCGCATCGGTCGTGCCGATGATGAGCGAGCTGTTCGGCCGCGCGACCGGCACCAACAAGGGCAAGGGCGGCTCGATGCACATCGCCGATTTCAGCGTCGGCATGCTGGGCGCGAACGGCGTCGTCGCTGCCGGCATCCCGATTGCGGTCGGCGCGGCGCACGCGCTGAAGCTTAGGCGCGAGCCGCACATCGTTTCGTGTTTCTTCGGTGACGGCGCGGTCAACCGCGGTCCGTTTCTGGAAGGGCTGAACTGGGCCAAGGTCTACGAGTTGCCGCTGCTGTTCGTCTGCGAAGACAACCGCATCTCGGCCACCACGCCGACCGCGCCGATGACGGCCGGCGAAGGCGCAACGGCGCGTGCACGCAGCATGGGAATCGATGGGTTGACGGTCGACGGCAACGACGTGATGGCGGTGCACGATGCGGCGGCCACATTGACAGCCCAGATCCGTGCCGGCGGCGGGCCGCGCTTTCTGCATGCGCTGACGTATCGCTTCAAGGGCCATGTGTCGGTCGACCCGGGCACCTACCGCGACGCAGTCGAAGTCGAGGCGGCGTTGCTGTCCGATCCGCTGACGCTTGCGCGCGCAAAGCTGCTCGCGCTCGGCATGACCACGGGTGAAGTCGATGCGATCGACACGGCCGCGCGTGCCGAGATCGCCGCCGCGCTGGCGGCGGCCGAAGCCGCACCGTGGCCCGACGCGAGCGCTGCCTTCCAGGACATCATCGACACCGGAGCCGGCACATGGCGTTGATGAGCTACTCGCACGCGGCCGCCACCGCGCTTGGCGATCTGATGCGCGTCGACGAACGCGTGATCGCCCTCGGTGAAGACCTGGGCCGAGGCGGCGTGTTCGGCCAGTACCGCGGGCTGCAGGCCGAGTTCGGTACGCAGCGCGTGATCGACACGCCGATCTCCGAGGCCAACATCATGGGCGCGGCCGTCGGCATGGCGCTCGCCGGACTGCGCCCGGTGGTCGAGATGCGCGTGATCGACTTCGCACTGTGCGCGATCGACGAGATCGTCAACCAGGCCGCGAAGAACCGCTTCATGTTCGGCGGCCAGGGCCGCGTGCCGCTGGTGATGCGCATGCCGATCGGCATCTGGGGCGCGTCGGCCGCCCAGCATTCGCAGTCGCTCGAAGCCTGGTTCGCGCACATCCCCGGACTCGTTGTCGTGACGCCGGCAACACCGCAGGACAACCACGGCCTTCTGCTCAGCGCACTTGCCAGCGGCGACCCGGTCGTCTACATGGAGCACAAGGAACTGTGGGGCATGCAGGCCGAGGTCGACACAAGCGAGGTCATCGCACTCGGCAGCGCGCGCATCGCGCGTGCCGGCAGCGACCTGACGATCGTGACCTGGTCGCGCGGCGTGCAGCCTTGTCTGGACGCGGCACAGGCGTTGAGCGAGGCAGGCGTGTCGGCCGAAGTTATCGACCTGCGCACGCTTTGGCCCTGGGATCGCGACGCGGTGCTCGCCTCAGCCGCGCGCACGAAGCGGCTGCTGGTCGTGCACGAGGCGGTGCAGGTCGCCGGCTTCGGTGCCGAGGTGGCGGCCACGGTGGCCGAAGCGCTGAACGTGCCGGTCAAGCGACTGGGCGCGCCGCGCATCCCGGTCGGCTACGCGCAAGTGCTGGAGAACGAGGCGCGCCTGAGCGCCGACAAGATCGTCGCGACCGCGAAGGGATTCTTCAAATGACACGCACGGCCATCGTCACCGGCGCGGCCAGCGGCATCGGTGCCGCGACCGTGCTCGAACTCGCCCGCCAAGGCTACCGCACCGTCGGCATCGACATCGCGCTCGACGGCGCGCGCAACACCGCGCGCGAGGCCACGCAGCTCAACGCCGAGCGCCACTATGCGATTGCGGCCGACGTGACGAACGAGGCGCGGCTGATCGAGGCCTTCGACGAAGCGCAGATCTTTCTCGGCCACCTCGACGTACTTGTCACCAGTGCCGGCGTCGGCGAGACGACGCCGTTCATGGACCTGACGGTCGACACCTTCCGCGCCGTCAACGAGGTCAACGTGATCGGCACCTTCGTCTGCATCCGCGAGGCGGCCAAGCGCATGCAACCCGGCGCGCGCATCTGCACGGTCGCCAGCGTGGCCGGCATCCGCGGCGGTGGCTTGAGCGGTACGGCAGCCTACGCGGCGAGCAAGGGCGCGGTGCTCGCGCTCACGAAGAACGCGGCACGTGCACTCGCACCGCGCGGCATCAGCGTCAATACCATCGCGCCGGGCGCGACGCTGACGCCGATGATTGCCGAGCACTGGAAGAACGAGGCGCACCGCACCCGCGTCGAGGGCATGAGCGTGCTGAACCGCACCGCGCAGCCGCACGAGATGGCGGTGGCGATCGCGTTTCTCGTCTCGCCACAAGCCACCAGCATTACCGGCAGCACGCTGGTCGCCGACAACGGCCTGGTGATGTATTGATCACTCACGCA
>JANYBE010000559.1 GCA_025360945.1 Rhizobacter sp.
CGGGAAGTGGAAGCTCGACTGAGCCCGCGTCGCCGGACCTGGACTACTTCAGCATCAGTTGACCGCGGATCTCGCCGCCCGGGTTTGCGGCGGTGTGCACGTTCGCGTACCACTTACCGGCCATCAGGTCGGCGGCCTGCGCAGTGGTCAGCGTGGCCTTGCCTTCGACCGGACTGATGGCACTAGTGAACGGCACGGCCACGCCGGCGTTTGCGCCCGGCATCGCCGGCCCGTGAAAGTGCGCCATCGTCGCCGGGCCAGTCAGCCCGATGAAGGTCATCTTCCAGGTCAGTTGGTTCGAGGCCTTGTCGAGCGTGGCTTCGAGAGAACCGCTGCCCGACGTCGTGTTGGCAGGCACCTCGGCCGTACCGCTTAGCGTGGCGCTGAAGGTCGCGGTGTCGGCTGCCATGGCCTTGAGCGGTGCAGTGGAGGTCCAGGCCAGGGCCGCAGCCAGCACCGAGTGGCGGAGCAGAGTCGCAGACTTGAAATTCATGATCTCTCCTTGAGGGGTTTGCAGTACAGAATATCAAGCTTACGCCGCTCGCATCACGGGTGTGTGTCGGACGGTACGCCGCAACCGGGTCATCCGTCGGCTCGCGCCTGGCTCAATACGTAGCGCGCCCGCCCGACAGATCGAACACGGCGCCGGTGCTGAACGAGCATTCCTCCGAGGCCAGCCACGCGATCATTGCCGCGGCCTCGCTCACCTCCAGAAAGCGTGCCATCGGTATCTTGCTCAGCATGAACGCGATGTGCTCCTTCGTCATCGAATCGAAGATCGCCGTCTTGGCCGCGGCCGGCGTGACCGCGTTGACGACAACTCCCCGAGTTGCCAGTTCCTTGGCGAGCGACTTGGTCAGCGCGATCAGCCCGGCCTTCGATGCGCTGTAGTGCGAGGCGTTCGGATTGCCTTCCTTGCCGGCGACCGAGGCGATGTTGACGATGCGCCCATAACCCTGTTTCAGCATCTGCGGGACGACTGCGCGGCAGGTCAGGAACGGCCCGACCAAGTTGACCTCGATGACGCGCCGCCAGACCTCGGTATCGAGCTCCCAGGTCGGCGCGTTGCCGCCGGTGATGCCGGCGTTGTTAACGAGGATGTCGATGCGGCCGTGAGCCTCGATCGCCTCCTGGGTCGCCGCCTCCACATCGGCCTGCACGCTGAGCTCGACGATGCTGGCGCTGACCGCGCCGAGCTCGGCCAGAGTAGTCTGCGCGTCGTTGAGCCGTGCTGCATCGATGTCCCACAGCACGACACTCGCACCCGAGGTCAGCATGCGTTCAGCCACGGCCAAGCCGATGCCTTGTGCGCCGCCGGTGATCACGGCGACGCGGCCCTTGAGGTCGATCTGGTTCATCAGGACATGCCCTTCAGGGTCTGGTCGGCGTTGGGCGCCGCGGCGCAATCGTCGATGTACTGGCGGATTATCTCGGCGAAATTCGCGTGCGGCTTCAGGCCGAGTTTGGACGCGCGCAGCGCGCTCGCGCCGCCCGGCCAGTTGGCGACGATGCCTGCGATGCGCTCATCGCGCGCGAAGCGCACACGCTCGCGCACCTTGATACCGGCGACTTGGCCGAGCGCGTCCAGCATGTCGGCCACGCGCACGTTCAGGGCAGGCAGGTTCAGCGCGGTGCGACCGACGAAGGCCTCGCGGCTTGCCTCGTAGACCGTGATCAGGCCGTCGACGGTGCGCGTCGGCGACGACACCGGATGCGAGACGTCGTCGGAGACGGGGCACATCGATACGGCGCCGGCGAGCGGTTCGCGGATGATGCCGCTGAAGAACGACGAGGCCGCACCGTTGGGCCTGCCGGGCCGCACCGTCACCGTCATCAGCCGCGCGGCGCGGCCGTCGATGTAGCCCTTGCGCGTGTAGTCGGCGACCAAGTGTTCGCAGACCAACTTGTGCATGCCGTACGAGGTCTGCGGCGCAGGCAGGGTGTCGTCGGCAACGATCGCCGGTAACGGCACCGCGGGGTCGGGCCCGAACACCGCGACAGAGCTGGAGAACACGACGCGCGCTGCCTGGCCGCCGGCATTCACGTTCGCGCGCAGCGCATCGAGCAGCGCGCGCGTGCTGTCGACGTTGGAGCGCAGGCCGAGATCGAAGTCGGCCTCGCATTCGCCCGAGACCGCCGAAGCGAGGTGGAATACGCCGTCGAACGGCTCCTCGCGTAACGCATCGGTATGTACCAGCAGCGGGCCGGTGCGCGCCGAGACGCGCGTGTCGGAGAGCAGGTCGGGCGGCGGCGGCGCGATATCGGTCAGCACCATGTGCGTGATCTCGCGCCCGTTCAGGTGGCCGCGTGCGAGCAGCGTGCGCGCCAGGCGCGCGCCGAGAAAGCCGGCGCCGCCGGTGATCAGCAGTTTCATGATGGTCCTCTTGGTGTTTTCGCTGCGCGCAGCCAGCCCAGGCCCGCCGAGGTGCCGGCAAGCGGGCGGTACTCGCAGCCGACGTGGCCGATCCAGCCGAGGGCGTCGATGAGCTCGAACAGATACGGGTGATGCAGCTCGCCGATGTCGGGTTCGTGCCGTTGCGGCACACCGGCTATTTGGATGTGGCCGATGTGTCCAGTAGGCAGGTACTTGCGCAGCTTCATCGCGACGTCGCCCTCGACGATCTGGCAGTGGTACAGGTCCATTTGCACGCGCAGGTTGGGGGCGTTCACGTCGGCGATGATCTCGTGCGCGTCGTCCTGCCGGTTCAACAGATAGCCGGGGATGTCGCGCCGGTTGATCGGCTCGATGAGCAACTCGATGCCGCATGACGCCGCCTCGCGCGCGGCCCAGGCAAGGTTGTCGACGAAGGTGGCGCGCATCGTCGCGCGCTCGACGCCGGTCGGCATCACGCCGGCCATCACATGCAGGCGCGGGCAGTTCAGCGCGAGTGCGTAGGGCACCGCCTGCTCGAGAAACGCGCGGCGAAACTCGGCACGCCGTTCGGCAAGCGCCGCGATGCCGCGCTCGCCGGCTGCCGCGTCGCCGGGCGGCGCATTGAACAGCACCGGCGTCAGGCCGTGCGTGCCCAGGCGGCTCGCGATCTCGGCCGCCGGGTGTTCGTAGGGAAAGGCGAATTCGACGGCGGCGAACCCATCGTTGGCCGCCGCCTTGAAGCGGTCGAGGAACGCGTGCTCGGTGTACATCATCGACAGGTTCGCGGCAAACAGTGGCATGGGCTCTATCACCATCTCGCGCCGAAGGCGCTGCGGAGTTCGTCGATCCGGGCGTCGGTGAGCGGCTCCGGCTTGGGCTCGGTCATCCGCCATAGCCGCGCTGTTTCCTCCAGCTCCTCGAGAACGGCCATCGCGGCGGCCGGCGACTCGTGCCAGACGTTCGGACCGAGGCGGTCCAGCATCACCGCGCGGATCGGTGCGCCGCGCGTGCGTGCGGCCTCGATCGCAGCGGTCACCAGTGTGGCCACTGCCGGATCGCCAGGCCGATGGTAGGGGATCAGCGGTACGCGACCGACCTTCATCACGAAGTACGGCGTGATCGGCGGCAGGACGGCCTCGGCGCTGGCGACGCCAGCAAGCGAGAGTGCGACGAGCTCGGTGCTGTGGGTGTGCAGCACGCATTGCGCATCGGGTTCGGCGGCGTAAATGGCGCGATGCAATGCCAGCGTCTTGCTGGCGCGTGCGCCGCCGAGAGACTGGCCCCGCGCATCGGTGTGCGCGAGCTGATCGGGTTGCAGGAACCCCAGGCACGCGTCGGTCGGCGTGATCAGGAATCCGGCGCCATTGGGCAACCGCACACTGATGTTGCCCGCGCTCGCGTGCACGTGACCGCGTTCGAACAGCGAGCGGCCAACGCGGCAGATCTCGTGTCGCTGGGTGTCGAATGCCCTCATGTGCTTGCGTGAAGCGCTTCAATAAAGAAGTCAGGTCCGCCAAAGTTGCCCGACTTCAAAGCCAGATGCAAGCGTTCGCCGGCGAAGCTGTTGTCTGCCTGCGTCCACGGCACGCCCGGGCATATCAGTGCGCCGATGCGCAGTTGCGTGACGCCCAGGGCCTGCACCGCGGCGCCGGAGGTCTCCCCGCCAGCGATGAGGAGCCGGCGCACACCGTGGGCGACCAGTCCGCGGGCGATCTGTGCCAGGCAGGCTTCGACCAAGGCCCCGGCATGCATCGCGCCGAGTTCCGACTGGACGGCCTGCAGCTCCTGCGCCGCGGCGGTGGCATACACCAGCACCGCCTCGCCGGGCGTTTGTGAGCGCGCCCAAGCGATTGCGCCCTCGGCGACGGGCTCGCCACGTGCGAGCGCGCGCGGGTCTATGGCAATGGCCGGTCTACAGGCTTCGCGCCAACGCTGCACCTGTGCGTTGGTCGCAAGCGAGCACGAGCCGGACAGTACGGCGCTGCCCCCACGCACCGGGTCGAGTTCGCCCGCGTGCACGTTGGGGGTCAACCAGCCGCGCTCGGCGTAGATCGCCGGCAGGCCCAGTGCGAGGCCCGAGCCGGCCGTCAGCAAGGGCAGGTCGGCACAGGCCGCGCTCAGTGTGCGCAGATCGTCATTGGTGGTCGCATCGGCGATTGCGATGGCGACGCTTTCGCGCCGCAGCGCCGTCATGCGAGTGCGCACCGCGTCGGCTCCTTGCGCGATCGTGTCGAAGCGCAGAAGCCCGACGCGTCGCGCGGTCTGCGCCTGCAGCACGCGCACCAAGTCCGCGTCGAGCATCGGCGTGAGCGGGTGATGGCGCATGCCGGAATCGCTGAGCAGCTCGTCGCCGACGAACAGGTGGCCGCGGAAAATCGTGCGGCCGTTCTCGGGGAAGGCCGGGCACGCGATCGTGAACTCGGTGCCGAGCGCGTCCATCAGCGCGTCGGTCACCGGGCCGATGTTGCCCGCGGGGGTCGAGTCGAAGGTCGAGCAGTACTTGAAGTAGCACTGGCGCATGCCGGCCGCTTGCAGCCAGCGCAGCGCGGCGAGCGATTCGGCCACGGCGTCGACGGCCGGCACGGTGCGCGTCTTCAGCGCGACGACGATCGCATCGGCGTCCGGCGCAGGCCCGGCGGGCACGCCGATCACTTGCACCGTGCGCATGCCTGCGCGCACCAGCATGCTCGCCACGTCGGTGGCGCCGGTGAAGTCGTCCGCGATGATGCCCAGGATCACGGCTTGTTCACCCCCTTCGGCAGCTCGATCCGCGCGAGTTCGGCGTAGAACTTGATCACCGCCGAGTCGTCCTCCGCTCCGTGCCCGGCGGCGGCGGTAGCGAGGTAGAGCTGATGCGCTGCTGCCGCGAGCGGCAGCGGGAACGAAAGCTTGCGCGCCGCGTCGAGCACGATGCCCAGGTCCTTCACGAAGATGTTGACGGCCGACAGCGGCGTGTAGTCGCCTTCGAGGATGTGCGGCACGCGGTTCTGGAACATCCAGCTCATGCCGGCCGAGTTGCAGATCACCTCGTACAGCGCGCGCGGGTCGGCGCCGGCGCGCATGCCCAACGCCATCGCCTCGCAGGCGGTGGCGATGTGCACGCCGGCGAGGTGCTGGTTCACCATCTTCACGGTCGAGCCGATGCCCGGCCGGTCGCCGAGTCGGTAGACCTTGCCTGCGATCGCATCGAGCAGTGCGCCGGCGGCGTCGAAGGCTTGGGGCGCACCCGAGGCCATCACCGTCATCTGTCCGCTGGCGGCCTTCGCGGCGCCGCCCGATACCGGCGCGTCGATCAGCCACAGGTCGCGCTGCGCAAGCCGCTGCTGCCACAGCGGCGGGAGGCTGGGGTCGACGGTGGCCGAGCAGATCGCGACCGAGCCCGGCCTGAGGGTGCTGGCCAGGCCGTCGGCACCGAACAGCACCTCCTCGGTCTGGGTGGCGTTGACGACCAGCACGACGACGGCATCGCATTGCGCGCCCAGCTCGGCCAGCGACTCGGCGGTGCGCCCACCCTCGGCCCTGAAGCGCTCGCGGGCTTCGGCGCGCGTGTCGAGTCCGATCGTGGCCACGCCCTTGCGCAGCGCCGACACGGCGGCGCCCAAGCCCATCGAGCCGAGGCCCACGACGCCGAGAACCTTGTTGCTGGGTGCGTCGGGTGTCACTTGTGGCTCCGGTTGTTTCTGGACTTCGCGATGACGCCGCCGTCGATCAGCCGCCGCTCGCTGTGCAGCAGGTGCTCGCGCGCTCGACGGCGTGCGAGCGCCGGGTCGCGCACGGCGATCGCGTCGACGATGGCGCGGTGCTCGTGCCGAACCGCCTCCATGAAATCGAGCCGCCGCGCCTCGTTGCCGCGCGTGATGCGCATGCCCTCGCGCAGGTACTGCTCCAGAAAGCCGAGCAGCAACGTGAACTGCGGGTTGCCTGTGGCTTCGCCGATGGCGCGGTGAAACGCCAGATCCTCGGCGACCCCATCGCGGCCGGCCGCCGCGGCCACGTCGATCGCTTTCAGCGCGCGGCGCATCGCCGCGATCTGCGCACGCGTCGCGCGGTCGGCCGCCAGCGCTGCCATTTCAGCTTCGATCACCCGCCGCAGCTCGACCACATGCACGACCGCCTGGACCGAGTCGAGCACGGCAGGATCGAACGCCAGCGGGCGGTTCAGCGGTGTCGGCGCGACGAACACGCCGGAACCCTGGCGCGAAACCACGAGCTGGCGCGACTTGAGCTGGTGCATCGCCTCGCGCACGACGGTGCGCGACACGCCGTGCACTGCGGCGAGCTGCGCTTCGGTCGGCAACCGCTCGCCCGGCCCGGGCGTGCCCGACTCGATCTGGTCGCCGAGCAGCACGGCGAGCCGGTCGGACAGACGTTGCGGCATCAAGCGGGGCGGGACGGCGGGCGAGACGCTGGTCAGGGCGACCCGCGCTGCGGTAGGTAGATGAAGCATGGTTATCAGGTCATCATACAAATTCGTGAGAATGCCCGTCTAACGGTTTGCCCTGATGGCGGATGCTGGCGGCAGTGCCGATACTGCCGCGGCATTGTGAGAAGGAATTGAGTGCATGGCCAGCGTCACGATCCAGGCGGTCAAGAAGAACTTCGGCGAGGTGCCAATACTGCACGGCGTGGACATCGACATCCCCGATGGTTCATTCACCGTGCTGGTCGGCCCGTCGGGCTGCGGCAAGTCGACTTTGCTGCGCATGATCGCAGGGCTGGAGCAGATCAGCGCTGGCGAGATCCGCATCGGCGAGCGCAAGGTCAACGACCTGCCGCCAAAGGAACGCGACATCGCGATGGTGTTCCAGAACTACGCGCTGTATCCGCACATGACGGTGCGCGAGAACATGGCGTTCTCGCTCGCACTGGCAAAGCAGAGCAAGACCCAGATCGACACCAAAGTCGGCCGTGCGGCCGAGATCCTGGCGCTGGGCGCGCTGCTCGACCGCTACCCGCGCCAGCTCTCGGGAGGCCAGCGCCAGCGTGTGGCGATGGGGCGCGCGATCGTGCGCGATCCGCAGGTGTTCCTGTTCGATGAACCTTTGTCCAACCTCGACGCGAAGCTGCGCGTGGCGATGCGCAGCGAGATCAAGGAGCTGCACCAGCGCCTGAAGACGACCTCGATCTATGTCACGCACGACCAGATCGAGGCGATGACGATGGGCGACAAGATCGTCGTGATGCGCGACGGCCGCATCGAGCAGGCCGGCACACCGCTGGCGCTCTACGATCATCCGGCGAACCAGTTTGTCGCCGGCTTCATCGGTTCGCCGTCGATGAACTTCCTGCCCGGCACGCTGCGGCGCAGCGGTGATGTCGCGCGCATCGAATTGGTCGACGGCACTCGTCTGAGCGCGCCGGCGCGCTCCGGTGGCGTCGACGGGCAGCCTGTCGTGCTCGGTACGCGGCCCGAGCACTTGACGCTCGTCGACGGCGCGTCGCCCGAGGGCAGCATCGCGGCACGCGTGGTCGTGATGGAGCCTACCGGCATGGACACCTTTGTCGCCTGCCGGCACGAGGGCACGGACATGGCGGCGGTGTTCCGCGAGCGCCACGACTTCGCGCCTGGCAGCACGATTTACCTCGCACCGGATCTGACGCGTGCGCACTTGTTCGACGCTACCACCGGCCAGCGTCTGGTGGCCTGAATACTTTTTCGAAGGAGAAGAACCATGAGCATGTTCAATCGCCGCAAGTTCATCGAAGGCTCCGCTGGAGTCGCCGCGGCCGCTGCCTTCACGCCGCTGGTGCACGCGCAGACCATCGCCCTCAAGCCCGAGAAGGGTGCGAAGCTGCGCGTGCTGCGTTGGAGCCGCTTCGTGCAGGGCGACATCGATCAATACATGGTCAACGTCAAGAAGTTCACCGAGAAAACCGGCATCGAGGTGCGCGTCGACAACGAGGGCTGGGAGGACGTGCGGCCCAAGGCGGCGGTCGCAGCCAACACCGGCGCCGGGCCCGACATCATCCTGTCGACCAACGATGACGCCAACCTCTACCCCGAGAAGCTGCTCGACGTGACCGACCTCGCCGAGTACCTCGGCAAGAAGTACGGCGGCTGGTACCCGGCCTGCGAGGCCTATCTGCGGCCCGACGGCAAGAAGTGGATCGGCCTGGCGCTGGGTGCGGCCGGCTCGATGATGGTGTATCGGCAAAGCCAATTGAAGGCGGCCGGCTTCGACGCCTTCCCGAAGACCAACGACGATTTCCTGAAGATGCTGCGCGCGCTGAAGGACAAAGGTACGCCGGGCGGCTTCGCGCTCGGCAACGCGACCGGCGACAGTCTGTGGACCAATTGGCTGATCTGGTCGCACGGTGGCCAGCTCGTCGACAAGAACAGCAAGGTCGTGATCGACAGCGCCGAGACGCTCAAGGCGCTCGAGTATGCGAAGGAGATGTACGCGACCTTCATTCCCGGCACGCTGTCGTGGCTGGACCCGAACAACAACAAGGCGTTTCTGGACGGTCAGATCAGCGTCACCAACAACGGTATCTCAATCTACTACGTCGCGAAGAATTCCGACGATCCGAAGCTCAAGGAGATCGCAGCCGACATCCAGCACGCCTCGTTTCCGGTCGGCCCGGTGGGCGTGCCGACCGAATCGCATCTGTTCTTCAACCAGATGATCATGAAGTACACCAAGTACCCGCAGGCCGCAAAGGAGTTCCTGCGCTTCATGATGGAGTGGGACCAGTTCGATCCTTGGCTGATGGGCGCGGGCGGCTATATCGCGCAGCCGCTGGCCGCTTACGCGAAGAGTGCGGTCTGGACCATCGATCCGAAGAACACGCCCTACCGCGATGCCGTTAAGAACATGCGGCCCTCAGGCTACGCCGGCAAACTGGGCTACGCCTCGGCCGGCGCGGGTGCCGACTTCATCGTCGCCAATATGGTGGCCGAGGCAGCGAGCGGCGCGAAGACGCCCAAGGAAGCGGCCGAGCGTGCCCAGAAGCGCGCCGAGCGCTACTACAAGGTCTGATTCGCAAGTACCGACACGGATCGCAGCGGATGCTCGAGAAACTACAGAACAGCAAAAACGCGCTGGGGCTGATCTTCATGCTCCCGGCGGCGGTCTTGCTGCTGCTGTTCCTGACCTATCCGCTCGGTCTGGGCGTGTGGCTGGGTTTCACCGATACCAAGATCGGCCGCGGCGGCGCGTGGATCGGACTTGAGAACTACGCGTTCCTGCTCGGCGACAGCGTCACGCAGCTGGCGCTGTTCAACACGCTGTTCTACACGACGGTGGCGAGCGTGCTGAAGTTCTTCGCCGGCCTGTGGCTGGCACTGCTGCTCAACCGCAATCTGCGCTTCAAGACCTTCTTTCGCGCCGTGATCCTGCTGCCCTACATCGTTCCCACGGCGTTGTCGGCGATCGCGTTCTGGTGGCTGTACGACGCGCAGTTTTCGATCATCAGCTGGGTGCTGATGAAGCTCGGATTCATCCACGAGTACATCGACTTTCTCGGCAACCCGTGGAACGCGCGGCTGTCGGTGATCGCGGCCAACGTCTGGCGCGGCGTGCCCTTCGTCGCAATCACGCTGCTCGCCGGCCTGCAGACGATCTCTCCCTCGTACTACGAGGCCTCGGCGATCGACGGCGCGTCGCCGTGGCAGCAGTTCCGACACGTCACGCTGCCGCTGCTCACGCCGATCATCGCGGTCGTGATGACCTTCTCGGTGCTGTTCACATTCACCGACTTCCAGCTCATCTACGTGATCACGCGGGGCGGCCCGCTGAACGCGACACACTTGATGGCCACGCTGTCTTTCCAGCGCGCGATCTCGGGCGGCGCGCTCGGCGAGGGCGCGGCGATCTCGATCGCGATGGTTCCGTTCCTGCTCGCAGCAATCATGTTCAGCTACTTCGGCCTGCAGCGCCGCGCGTGGCAACAAGGCGGGGCCGATAAATGAGTGCCGACAAATGAGTGCCGACAAGAGCGCCGACACCGTCGGCATGAGCTTCCTCGACTCCACGCCGCGCAAGCTCGTAACCGTCTACCTGCCGCTGGCGATCTTCCTGTTCGTGCTGCTGTTCCCGTTCTACTGGATGGGCATCACCGCGTTCAAGCCCGACAACGAGCTGCTCTCGCGCGAGGGCAATCCGTTCT
>JANYBE010000576.1 GCA_025360945.1 Rhizobacter sp.
GGCCACATGATTGCCGACGCGGTCGCGCTGATCGGCACGATGGACATTGTTTTTGGCGAGATCGATCGATGATCACCGACGTCACACGTGCGCGTTTCGACAAGGAAGTCGCGAAGTACCCGGCTGACCAGAAGCAGTCCGCCGTGATGGCCTGCCTGGCGATCGTGCAGCAGGAGCAGGGCTTCGTCTCGGGCGAGAGCGAGAAGCTGGTCGCCGAGTACCTCGGCATGCCCCCGATCGCGGTGCATGAGGTCACGACCTTCTACAACATGTACAACCAACTGCCGCTGGGCCAATTCAAGTTCAATGTCTGCACGAATCTGCCGTGCCAGTTGCGCGACGGGCAGAAGGCGTTGGACCACCTGTGCCACAAGCTCGGCGTGGAAGAGGGGGGCACCACGGCCGACGGCCTGTTCACGGTGCAAAAGAGCGAATGCCTGGGAGCCTGCGCCGATGCACCGGTGATGCTGGTGAACGACCGGCAGATGGTGAGCTTCATGAACAACGCGCGGCTCGATGAACTGCTAGCCACCTTGAGGGCGCACAAGGTATGACTCCGCATTTGGACTTGTCGAAGTTTCAGGCTACGGGCACAGAGACCTGCTTTCACGGCCGCCACATCGGCGCGCAGATCTACGACGGGCTGGATGGCGAGAACTGGAGTCTGAAAGACTACGCCGCGCGCGGCGGCTACCAGGCGTTGCGCAAGATTCTCGAGCTTGGTGAGGGCAAGGGGCTGACGCCGGATCAGGTCATCGCCGAAGTCAAGGGCTCGGGTCTGCGCGGTCGCGGCGGCGCGGGCTTTCCGACCGGACTAAAGTGGAGCTTCATGCCACGCCAGTTTCCGGGTCCGAAGTACCTCGTCTGCAATTCGGACGAAGGCGAGCCGGGCACCTGCAAAGACCGCGACATCCTGATGTTCAACCCGCACATCGTCATCGAAGGCATGGCGATCGCCGCGTACGCGATGGGCATTAAGGTCGGCTACAACTACATCCACGGCGAAATCTTCGAGGTCTACGACCGTTTCGAAGCGGCCCTCGAAGAAGCGCGCGCTGCCGGTTACCTGGGTGACAACCTGCTCGGTTCCACTTTCAGCTTCCAGCTGCACGCCGCACATGGGTTCGGTGCCTATATCTGCGGCGAAGAGACGGCGCTGCTTGAGTCGCTTGAGGGCAAGAAGGGTCAGCCACGCTTTAAGCCGCCGTTTCCGGCGAGTTACGGCCTGTACGGCAAGCCGACCACGATCAACAACACCGAAACGTTTGCTGCGGTGCCGTGGATCATCCGCAATGGCGGCGGACCATATCTCGCGATCGGCAAGCCGAACAACGGCGGCACGAAGATCTTCTCGGTCGTCGGCGACGTGCAGAAGCCGGGCAATTTCGAGGTCCCGCTAGGTACGCCGTTCAGCAAGCTGCTCGAACTAGCCGGTGGTGTGCGCCGCGGTCGCACGCTGAAGGCGGTGATTCCTGGCGGCTCGTCGGCGCCCGTGCTGCCGGCGGCGATCATGAACGAGCTGACGATGGACTACGACGCGATCGCCAAGGCCGGCTCGATGCTCGGCTCGGGCGCGGTCATCGTGATGGACGACTCGCGTTGCATGGTCAAGAGCCTGCTGCGCCTGAGCTACTTCTACATGCACGAAAGCTGCGGCCAGTGCACGCCGTGCCGCGAAGGCACCGGCTGGCTGTTCCGCATGGTTGATCGAATCGCCAAGGGCGAGGGCCGAATGGAAGACATCGAGCTGCTGAACTCGGTGGCAGACAACATCCAGGGCCGCACGATCTGCGCATTGGGCGACGCCGCAGCGATGCCGGTGCGGGCGATGATCAAGCACTTCCGCGACGAGTTCGTCCACCTCATCGAGCACAAGACCGCCCAGGTCGCGCTCTCCGCACAAGAGACCGCCGCGTAATCACATGATCGAAATCGAACTCGACGGGCAGAAGGTAGAGGTTGTCGAAGGCAGCATGGTGATGCATGCCGCCGACCAAGCCGGCACCTACATCCCGCACTTCTGCTATCACAAGAAGCTCAGCATCGCGGCCAACTGCCGCATGTGTCTGGTCGACATCGAGAAGGCGCCCAAGCCGATGCCGGCCTGCGCCACGCCGGTGACACAGGGAATGATCGTGCGCACCAAGAGCACGAAGGCGCTCCAGGCCCAGAAGGGCGTGATGGAGTTTCTGCTGATCAACCACCCGCTCGACTGCCCGATTTGCGACCAGGGCGGCGAGTGCCAGCTGCAGGATCTGGCGGTCGGCTACGGTGCGTCGAGCACGCGCTACAACGAAGAAAAACGCGTTGTCTTCCACAAGAACGTCGGCCCGTTGATCTCGATGGAGGAGATGAGCCGCTGCATCCACTGCACCCGCTGCGTGCGCTTTGGCCAGGAAGTGGCCGGCGTGATGGAGCTGGGCATGATCCACCGCGGCGAGCACTCCGAGATCACCACCATCGTCGGTGAGACGATCGACTCCGAGCTCTCGGGCAACATGATCGACGTCTGCCCGGTTGGCGCGCTCACGAGCAAGCCGTTCCGCTACAGCGCCCGCACCTGGGAGCTGTCGCGCCGCAAGAGCGTGAGCCCGCACGACAGCACGGGTACGAACTTGATCGTCCAGGTCAAGAACAACCAGGTGATGCGTGTCGTGCCGCTCGAGAACGAGGACGTCAACGAGTGCTGGATCGCTGACCGCGACCGCTTCTCGTACGAAGCGCTGAACGGCTCCGAGCGCCTGACCGCGCCGATGATCAAGCAGGACGGCGCGTGGAAGGCAGTCGACTGGCCGACCGCGCTCGAATATGTGAGCCGCGGCCTGACGCAGATCGGTGTCGACCACGGCCCGAACCGCATTGGCGCACTCGGCTCAGCGCACAGCACGGTCGAGGAGCTGCACCTGCTCACGAAGCTGATGCGTGCGCTGGGCAGCGAGAACATCGACTTCCGCACGCGCCACGCCGACTTCGCCGCGGACCCGCAGGGCGCACGCTGGCTTGGCAGCTCGATCGCGTCGTTGTCGAACCTGCAACGCGTGCTCGTCGTCGGCTCGTTCCTGCGCAAGGACCACCCGCTGTTCGCTCAGCGCATCCGCCAGGCCGCCCGCAAGGGCGCGAAGGTGCACAGCCTGAACGCCGCGCACGACGACTGGTTGATGACGATGGCATCAACGCAGAGCGTGGCGCCCAGTAGCTGGCTGCAGGCCCTGGTTGACATCGCCACGGCTGTGGGCCAGAGCAGCAATGTTGTCGCACCGCTGCAAGGCCGCGCCACTGATGCGGCGAAGGTCGTCGCCGCCTCGCTGCTCAGCGGCGAACGCAAGGCCATCTTGCTCGGCAATGCTGCAGCCCAACACCCGCAGGCCAGCAGCCTGCTGGCGCTCGCGAACTGGATCGCTGCGCAGACCGGCGCCAGTGTCGGCTACCTGACCGAGGGGGCGAACAGCGTCGGTGCGCAACTCGTCGGTGCCGTGCCGAAGAACGGCGGCCTCAATGCCGCGCAGATGCTCGGCGCGGACGGAGGCTCGCCGCTGAAGGCCTGCGTGCTGCTGAACGTCGAGCCCGCGCTCGATGCCGCCAACGCCAACGCCGCCAGCGCGGCGTTGAGCGCGGCCGAGATGGTCGTCGCGCTGACGCCGTTCAAGACGGTCGCGCATGACGTGGCCGACGTTCTGCTGCCGATCGCGCCGTTCACCGAAACCTCGGGCACGTTCGTCAACGCCGAAGGCCGGGTGCAGAGTTTCCACGGTGTCGTGAAGCCGCTCGGCGAAACCCGCCCGGCCTGGAAGGTGCTGCGCGTGCTCGGCAACACGCTTGGCCTGAAGGGCTTCGATTTCGAGACCTCGGAAGATGTGCGTGCCGAGGCGCTGGGCGATGCGGCGAACATCGCCTCGCGCCTGAGCAATGCGAGCGCTTGGGCGCCAACCACTTGCGCAGCGGTCGGCGGACTCGAACGGATCGCCGACGTGCCGATCTACGCGACCGACTCGCTGGTGCGCCGCGCGACCTCGCTGCAACTTACGGCCGACGCGCGTGCGCCCTTCGCAAGTCTGCCGCCGTCGCTGTGGGCCCGGCTCGGCTTGAACGCCGGCGACAAGGTCCGCGTCTCGCAGGGCGCTGCCCAGGCCGTACTGGCGGCGCGGCTCGATGCGACGCTCGCCGACACTGCCGTGCGCGTGCCGGCTGGCCACGCCGACACCGCTTCGCTCGGGGCGATGTTCGGCGCGATCAGCGTCGAGAGGGCCTGACCATGCTCGATGGCATCACTTCCTTAGGCAGCTCGGTGCTCGGCCCGGTCTGGCCAGTCGTGTGGGCGGTCGTCAAGATCGTGGCGCTAGTCATCCCGCTGATGCTGTGCGTCGCCTACCTTACGCTGTGGGAACGCAAGGCCATCGGCTGGAGC
>JANYBE010000591.1 GCA_025360945.1 Rhizobacter sp.
CCTTCGACGGCATCGACCAGCAACAGCACCGAGTCGACCATCGACAGCACGCGCTCGACTTCACCGCCGAAGTCGGCGTGGCCCGGTGTGTCGACGATGTTGACGTGCGTGCCCTTCCACTCGACCGCGCAGTTCTTCGACAGGATCGTGATGCCACGCTCCTTTTCGAGGTCGTTGTTGTCCATCACGCGTTCGGCGACCTTCTCGTTCTCGCGGAAGGTGCCGCTCTGGCGCAGCAGCTGGTCCACGAGGGTGGTCTTGCCGTGGTCGACGTGGGCGATGATGGCGATGTTGCGGATCTGGCGGGTCATGGTGTGGCGGCTTTCACTTCTTTTGGATTCGTGTCTTGAACGAGAAGGCCTTGCACCTCCAGCGGGCTCAGCAGCCTGGTTGAAATCAGTTCGCCGGCGGTGATGTGCGCGCCACCGAGAAAGGCGCGCGCCTCGGGTCCGTAGACGCGCACGTGCGCGGCATCGGGCAGCGGTGTGCGGCGGCGCACGCCAGTCAGGAAGCGATCTGCATCTTCCGTGCAGAGCCGCACGACAGGCCAGTCGGCGAGCAACGTATCGGCCGGTTGCAGCGCGTCGTCGCGCTCGGGCTCGGTCATTTCGGCCAGTGCTTCGAGTGTCAGCGCGCCGGCCAGCGTCAAGGCACCGCTGCCTGTGCGGCGCAGTGCGCTCAGGTGCGCGCCGCAGCCGAGGAGCCGGCCGATGTCTTCGGCGAGCGTGCGAATGTAGGTACCCTTGCTGCAACGCACGTCCAGCGTCCAGGTGTCATGTTCACCGCCGGTGATATTGATGCCGTAAATCGTCACGCTGCGTGCTTCGCGTTCGACCTGGATGCCGGCGCGCGCGTATTCGTACAGCGCCTTCCCGTCGCGCTTGAGCGCTGAGTACATCGGCGGCACCTGGTGGATCAGGCCGGTGAACTGCGCGCAGGCGGCTTCTACCTGCGCGCGGGTCGCGTTCACCTCACGCGCTTCGACCACCTCTCCCTCGGCGTCGGCTGTCGTAGTCGTCACACCGAGCTTGAGCGTCGCGAGGTAGCGCTTGTCAGCGTCCAGGCTGATCTGCGAGAACTTGGTAGCCGCGCCGAAGCACAGCGGCAGCAGGCCGGTAGCAAGCGGGTCTAGCGTGCCGGTGTGGCCCGCCTTCTCGGCGCGGTACAGGCGCTTGGCCTTCTGCAATGCATCGTTGCTCGACAGTCCGATCGGCTTGTCGAGCAAAAGCACGCCGTGCACGGCACGGCGCTGGATGCGAGGACGCTGCGCCAGCATGGGTTCAGTCTTCCTTCGCGCGCGTCGAGTTCGCTTTCGCGATCAGCTCGCTGAGTTCAAGCGCGCGCTCGGTCGTGCGGTCAAACTTGAAGTGCAGGGTCGGCACGGTGTGGATCTGCAGGCGCTTGAACAGGCCGTTGCGGATGAAGCCAGCGGCCTCGTTCAACGCGGTCTCGCAATCCTTCGCCTCGCCGATCAGTAGCGAGAACAGGATGGTCGCGTGCGCGTAGTCGGCCGTGACCTCGACGCCGTTGATCGTGACCATGCCGATGCGCGGATCCTTGAGGTCGCGGATCAGCTCCGCCACATCGCGCTGGATCTGGTCGGCGACGCGGAAGCCGCGGTTGGGGATGGATCGTTTGTGTTTCATACGGACTCTCTAAACACAAACCCCGCCAACTTTTCAGACGGCGGGGTTCGGGGATGAGACCAAAACCGCCTTACAGCGTTCGTGCCACTTCCTTGACCTCGAAGAACTCGAGCTGATCGCCCTCTTTGATGTCGTTGTAGTTCTTCAGCTTGATACCGCATTCGAAGCCGGAAGCCACTTCACGCACATCGTCCTTCAGGCGCCGCACCGATTCGATCTCGCCGGTGTAGACGACGATGTTCTCGCGCAGCAGGCGGAAGCGTGCACCGCGACGTACCACGCCGGCAGTGACCATCGAGCCGGCCACCGTGCCGATCTTCGATGCGACGAATACGGTGCGGATCTCGGCCGTGCCGATGACCTCTTCGCGTTGCTCCGGCGCCAGCATGCCAGTCATCGCCAGCTTCACCTCGTCGACCGCGTCGTAGATGATGTTGTAATAGCGGATGTCGACGCCGTTGTTCTCGGCCAGCTTGCGCGAGCCAGCATCGGCGCGCGTGTTGAAGCCGATGATGACGGCCTTTGACGCGATCGCCAGGTTGACATCCGACTCGCTAATGCCGCCAACCGCGGCGTGCACGATCTGCACCTTGACCTCGGCCGTCGACAGCTTGAGTAGCGATTGAGCGAGCGCCTCCTGCGAGCCCTGTACGTCGGCTTTGATGATGAGTGCCAGGGTTTGCGTGGCTCCCTGCCCCATCTGCTCCATCATGGTTTCGAGGTTCGCGGCCTGGCGCTTGGCAAGCTTCACGTCGCGGTACTTGCCCTGGCGGAAGGTCGCAATTTCGCGCGCTCGGCGTTCGTCGCCCAGCACCATGAACTCGTCGCCGGCTTGCGGCACCTCGGTCAGGCCCTGGATCTCGACCGGGATCGACGGGCCGGCTTCGCTAATCGACTTGCCGTTCTCGTCCAGCATCGCGCGGACGCGGCCGAAGCTCGAACCAGCCAGCACCACGTCACCGCGCTTGAGCGTGCCGCTCTGCACCAGCACCGTTGCGACCGGGCCGCGGCCCTTGTCGAGCTGCGCTTCGATCACGAGGCCCTTGGCCATCGAATCCTTCGCGGCCTTGAGCTCCAGCACTTCGGCTTGCAGCAGCACCTGCTCGAGCAGCGTATCGATGCCCGCACCGGTGCGCGCCGAGACGCCGACGAATGGCGAGTCACCGCCGAAGTCTTCAGGTACGACTTGTTCGGCCACCAGCTCGGACTTGACGCGCTCGATGTTCGCCTCGGGCTTGTCGATCTTGTTCATCGCCACGACGATGGGCACGCCCGCCGCCTTCGCGTGGTGGATCGCTTCCTTGGTCTGCGGCATCACGCCGTCGTCGGCTGCGACCACCAGGATCACAATGTCGGTGGCCTTCGCGCCGCGTGCACGCATCGCGGTGAAGGCCGCGTGACCCGGTGTGTCGAGGAAGGTGATCATGCCGCGCGGCGTGTCGACGTGGTAGGCGCCGATGTGCTGCGTGATGCCACCAGCTTCGCCGGCGGCCACGCGCGAGGTGCGAATGTAGTCGAGCAGCGAGGTCTTGCCGTGGTCGACATGGCCCATCACTGTGACGACAGGCGCGCGCGGCAACATCTCATGGGCAGTGTCGGTGGCTTCTTCCTCGAGGAACGCGTCGGGGTCGTCGAGTTTGGCCGCGAACGCGGTGTGGCCCATTTCCTCGACCACGATCATCGCGGTCTCCTGGTCAAGCTGCTGATTGATGGTGACCATCTGGCCCAGCTTCATCAACTGCTTGATGACCTCGGACGCCTTCACCGACATCTTGTGCGCCAGATCGGCCACGCTGATGGTCTCGGGGACGTGCACCTCTTGCACCTGAGCCTCTTGCGGCGCGATGAAGTTCGACGGCGCACCGTCGTTGCGGTCGCCGCGGCGACCGACGCGCGGCGCGCGCCAACCCGGGCGGTTGCCGCCGGCGGGCGCACGCGCGCCAGGCTTCAGCGCGCTGCGCTTCTTGGCGTCGTCGGCCCAGCTCGACGAGAGCTTCTCGGACTTCACGGCCTTCTTGTCACCGGGCTTGGCCGCGGTCGCGGCCGTGGTCGTGCCGGGGGCGCCGATCTTCTTGTGGATCGTGCCCTTGATCTCGGCGGCGACTGGCTTCGCTGGCTCCTCGGGCTTCTTCGCGACCAGCACCTTCTTTGGTGCGTTCATCATCGCGCGGATCGCGTGCGCTTCATCCTCGGCGGCCTTGCGGCGCTTGGCAAGATCGGCCGCGCGCACCTTCTCCTCGTCGACGACGTCGGCGGCCTTGATCACGCGCAAGGCCGGCTTGACGACTTCGGGCACGACTGCGACGACGGGTGCTTCGACCGGTTTCGCGTCAGCGGCAGGCTTGGCGCCATTGGCCGCCTTGGTCGTGGAGGCAGCGGCCGCGGCTGCCTCGGCTGCCGCTGCGACGATGGCCTGCTTCTCGGCGGCCACGCGTGCCACTTCGACGGCATCGCGGGCTTCTTGTTCTTCACGCAGGCGGCGCTTCTCAACCAGCGCTTCTTCTTGCTCACGCAGCAGCACGGCCTGGGCCCGGGCTTCTTCCTCGCGGCGCGCCAGATCGGCATCGCTGACGACCGGCTCCCCACCCTCTTCGGCGCTCGGGGCCGCATCGTCGCGCTTGATGAAGGTGCGCTTCTTGCGCACTTCCACTTGGATCGTGCGCGCCTTGCCACTCGAATCGGCCTGCTTGATCTCGCTGGTCGACTTACGCGTGAGCGTGATCTTCTTGCGCTCGGCGCCCGCCACCGTGCCGTGCGTGGTGCGCAGGTGGTCGAGTAGGCGCTCCTTGTCGGACTCGGTCAGCGAATCGTCCGTCGACGCCTTGCTGACGCCAGCCGACTGCAGCTGCTCGAGCAGTGCCGCGGCGGAGCGATTGAGCTCGGCGGCGAGTTGGGCGACGGTGGTCGAAGCCATGTGTTGAGTCCTTGCGTTCTGCTTGCTACTTGCGATTCGGTGCGGTCAGGTCGTGAACCAGTGTTCACGCGCCTTCATGATCACGGCTTTGGCCTGCGTCTCGTCGCCGCCGATGATCTCGATCAGCTCGTCGACTGCCAGATCGGCCAGGTCGTCGCGGGTGTGGATGCCACCGCCGCTAAGCGTGGCAATCAGCTCGGGCGTCAGGCCCTCGAGGTCACGCAGATCCTGCGAGACATCGCCCACGCCTTCTTCCTTGGCGAGTTCCATCGTCAGCAGCGCGTCCTTAGCGCGGGTGCGCAGCTCGTTCACCGTGTCTTCGTCGAAGCTTTCGATTTCGAGCATTTCTTGCATCGGCACGTAGGCCACTTCCTCGAGGCTCGCGAAGCCCTCGTTGATCAGGATGTC
>JANYBE010000621.1 GCA_025360945.1 Rhizobacter sp.
CCGGCGACAGCTTCTACTACAGCGCGCGCCACTACGAGGACAAGCAGTCGGCGCTGTTCGGCGAGCTGACCTACAACGCCAGCGCCGCGCTGCGTGCCACGATCGGCCTACGTGCGCTGCGCGCCTCGCAGCACTTCACGCGCGAAGGCAACTACTACTATGCCGGCGGCCCGGTCACCGCGCTGGTCGACACCAACGCGAACGCCGTGACGCCGCGCGCCACCGTGAGTTGGGACATGAGCCCGACCACGACGCTGTTCAGCAATATCAGCAAGGGCTTTCGCCTGGGCGGCGCCAACCGGCCGATCCCGCCGTCGGCCCTGGTGGCACAGGACATGGCGAACCTGGGGCTGGCCGGATCGCCGCCCGCTTCGTACAAATCGGACAGCCTGTGGAGCTACGAGATCGGCAGCAAGTCGCGCTTCCTCGACAACCGCCTCTCGCTGAACCTCTCGGCCTATCGCATCGACTGGAAGAACATTCAACAGGACGTCTACCTGCCGCTGTCGGCGTTCGACTTCGAGACCAACGCGGGTAATGCCAAGATCGACGGCCTCGAGCTCGAAGGGCGGATGCGCGTCACCGACGCGCTGACGATCTCCACCGGCGGCAGTCTGACGCACGCGGTGTTCGCGCAAGACGTGTCGGCCCTCGGCTTCCGCGCCGATGGCAGCACCAACGCGCGTGCCGGCGACCCCATTCAAGGCGTGCCGCGCTGCAGCGCGCGTTTGGGCTTCGAGTACCGCTTCTACTCCATGAACCTGGGATCAGCCTACGTGCGCGGCAGTGACCAGTGGACCGGACCGAGCCACGGCTCGGTCGATCCAACCTCGACCGACTACCTGCGGCCGTCGTACCTCACCGCGGACGCCAGTGCAGGCATGAGCCTGGACCGCTGGGAACTCACCATCTTCGTTAAGAATCTGACGAACAATCACACCGTGATCCAGCAGCCGTCGATCCAGTCACTGACGGAGGCGTACTACATGCGGCCACGCACGATCGGTGCCACGGCCAGTTACGAGTTCTGAATCGGGGCCAATCCCGCGGTACGACAATCGGGAGAGGAAGGGGGTCGCAAGGTTCCCTTTTGCCTGCTGCGGCTCCGATCGCTGACGATCGCCATTGCCATCGCGCTATTGCGCCAGCGTGCAACCGACGGGCGCATCGTTGGGCAATTTCGGACAGGGACTTAGCGCTCGGTGCGCCGAACGGACAGCAGCGCATGTAGCGCTCTAGGTACCCTGCGCTCTCGCGTGCAACGTGCACTGGCACCCCCATACGCACCCACCCGCTGCGGACGCACATGATCTGGTTGTACTGCTGCATCGACCGGCTCCGAGGCCATCAAGACTCCCGACTGCTACCAAGTAAGACAGGAGGCTGTCTGCAAGGGAACTCGTTGCCAGACTGCGCCTCTCGGTCAGGTTGTCAACTGGTGGCTCAAATGGTGAGCCACCGGGCCACGAGGATGAGTTGTCATGAAGATCATGTACAGGGTGAAGAGCAACGCCGGCATCGCCATTCGTCGCCCGACCTTGGAGCTGCTGCTGTCCGGCTGGCAGGCGGTGGTCGATGTCAACCTGACCGCCGTGTTTCTGCGCTGCCGCGCCGCGGCGCGCCTGATGATTCCCGTAGGTCGTGGCTCAATCGTCAATGTGTCCTCGATCATGGGCCTGTCCGGCGGCGGGCTCAATCCGAACATCTTGTACCAGTCGACCAAGGGGGCGATCGTCAACATGACGCGCGCCCTGGCCGTCGAATGTCGTATTCGGGTGAACTCGGTCGCGCCGACCTGGGTCCGGACCGACCTGACCCGCGGGCTGTTCGGCAACCCGGAACTGCTGAATCGCGTGCTCGATGTGACGCCGATGCGCATGCTGGCCGAGCCCCAGGACATTGCCGACGCGATCGTCTTCCTTGCTTCGAGCCGCGCCCGCAGGATCACCGGACACACGCTGCCGGTCGACGGCGGCTTTCTCGCGCAGTAGCGCGCGAGCCGTCGGCGTCTACAGCTTCTCGGAGGGGTCGAAGTCGAGCTCGACCTTCGCGCCGTTCGGGTCGTAGCAGAACAGCTGCCAAGTGCGGGCGCCGGTCTGCTGGCGCAGGTCGTACTTCGTGCCGCTGGCATCGAAGCGGGCCTTCACGGCGCGCAGATCCTGGGCGGTGAAGGCCATGTGGTCGATCACGCCGGCGCGCCCCGCCGGCAAGGGCCGGTCGAAGTACATGTGGAGCACGGCTTGCGGGCCGCCGGCATACAGCCATGCGCCCGGGAAGCCGAGGTCGGGCCGATGCCCCACTGTCAGCCCGAGCAGGCCGACATAGAAGTCCAGCGTCTTGCGTTCGTCCTCGGCAATCACGGTGAAGTGGTTCATTCCAACGATCATCTCGGTCTCCCCAAGTCAAGCCGTCAGGATCAGTGCGCCTATCGTGCCACGCGACTCGAGTCGCGCGTGCGCCTGCGCGGCGGCGTCGAGCGCATGGCGTTCGATCGGCGGCAGCCTGATCGAGCCATCGGCGAGCGCGCTCCAGACGCGCTGTGCGCGCTCCGCCAGCTGCCCGCGTTCGGACGTGTAGTCGAACACGACCGGCCGCGAGAAGCTGAGCGACTTGGCCACCAGCGCGTCCGGCGGAAGCGGCGACAGGGCGCCTGTGGCCTGGCCCAGGCTGATCCAGTGGCCGCGGAGTGCGAGCGCGGCGAGGTTCTCGTCGCGCGCGGCATCACCCAGGCCGTCGATCACGACATCGGCGCCGCTGCAGGCGCGCCGCACGGCGTCGGCGAAGCGGTAGTCGCGCGTCACGATCACGTGCTCGCAGCCGTGCTCGCGCGCGACACGCGCCTTAGCGTCGCTGGAGACCGTGCCGAGCACGACCGCGCCGAGCCGCCGCGCCCACGCGCACACCAGCAGGCCAACACCGCCCGCGGCAGCGTGCACCAGCAGCCGCGTGCCGCGCCCGACGTGGCCGAGGTCGCGCAGCAGGAAGTCGGCGGTGATGCCCTTGAGCAGCAGCGCGGCGGCCGCGTCGTCGTCGACCGCCGCGGGCAGGCGCACGACCCAGTCTGCGGGCACGGTGCGAATGCCGCAGTACGCACCGGGCACCGGGCCGAGGCAGGCGACGCGGTCACCGGGCAGCACGCCGTTGACGTTCGCGCCCACGTCGATCACGCTGCCTGCCGCTTCCATGCCCGGCACGCCGGGCAACGGCAGCATCGACGGAATCCAGCCGCGGCGCAGGTACACGTCGAGAAAGTTGACGCCGATCGCACGCTGCCGAATGCGCACCTCGCCGTCGCGCGGTGGCGCGGCCTCTGACGCTTCGGCGCGCAGCACCTCGGCCTCGCCGTAGCGATGCACCGCGACGCGCCGCGTCGGCAGCGCGAGCGCCGACGGCATCGCCGCCCTGCCGCGCGGCTGCAGATCGCCGCCCCGCTGCAAGTGCCGCCGCAGGTTCGCGAAGCCGGCTTCGTAGACGCCCTGCGCAACCAAGTCGTGCAGCTCGCGCTCCATGCCCGGCGGCGTCGCGAAGGTCGATTCCCAGTGCCAGAAGGTGTGGTCGCCGTCGGTCACCGGCTTCAGCGTCACGGTCGCGACGTAGCGCTGCAATGGCACGGTCGCCTCGACGATGCAGTAGGTGCTCTTGTGCTCGGTGTCCGACAGCGTCAGCAGCTGCTCGCGGATGCAGTTTCCGTCCTTCAGCGTGAAGCTGCGCACGCAGCCGACCTGGTCGCTGCGCTCGTTCCCTTCGATGCGACTGGTCTCGACCACGTCGTGCCACTGGTCGTGGCTGTTGAAGTCGCGCAGCACGGCCCAGACGCGGTCGACCGGCGCGTCGATGATGGTCGAGCGGATCACACGTTGCAGCACTGCGCGCGCTCCCGCGTCGGCATCAGCGGCCACCGAAATGCCGCTTCAGCGCGTCGAAGCCGACCTGGAACACACCGCCGCCGATCGCGTCGGTGAGCTCGCGTTCGCGGCCCGGCGCGCACTCAAACTCGGCGCTCCATTCGGCGAAGCAACGCGCGCCGTCGGTCACCGGCGTGAGCTTGAGCGTAGCAACGTAGTGGTCGACGCTCATCGGGCTCTCGAGGATCTCGTAGCTGCAGCTGTACTCGTAGTCGGACAGCGCGAGCAGCTTCTCGCGGATCATGCCGCCGTCGCGCAGGTGGAAGTGGCGGATGCAGCCGACGCGGTCGCTCGGCTGGCCGTTCTCTATGCGGCTGTCGGCGATGGCCGGGTGCCATTCGGGCAGCGCATTGAAGTCGCGGATGCGCGACCAGACGTTGTCGGCGCTCGCGTCTATGACGCTGGAGGCGTAGACCTGGACCATGGTCTACTCCTTCTTCGCGGACGACGCGGAAGGCACGGGCGGCAGCGCCGCCTGAGCGCCGCTGACACCGCTCACCAGGCGCTGGATGTCACCGCCCTCGATGCCGATCTCGCGCAGCAGCTGGTCGACCAGCGGCGCCTGGGCGCGGAAGCGCAGCGCCGAGTTGACGACGCTGTCGGAGAAGTTGCCGCCATGGCTGCCGTCGCCGTTGTGGCCACCACCGCCCGAGCCGCCCAGCCCGTCGACCTGCAGGATCTTGATGCCCTCGATGCGCTCCATCGGCCGCACCGATTCGCGGATGATGCCCTCGGCCTTCTCGACCAGCTTCATGCGCAGCGCCGACATGCGCGCCTCGGGCGTCAGCATGTTGTGCGCGGCATTCATCAGCTGCAGCGCCTCGGCCTCGATCTCGGCGCGCACGCGCATCGCCATCGAGCGGATCTTGTCGGCGTCGGCATCGGCCTCGGCCTGCGCGCGGATCGCCGCGCCGCGGTCGGCGCTCGCCGACTTCTCGGCCTGCGCCGCCGACGTGAGCCGCAATGCATCGCGTTCGGCGACTTGTGCTGCGCCGATCAGGTCGATCGCCTTCTTGCGTTCGGCCATCTCGACCTCGCGCGCAGTGAAGACCTTCTCTTCGGCCGAGATCGCGAGGGCGCGTGCCGTCTCGGCCTCGGCGTGGGCTTCGCTCTGGGTCTTGCTCTCGCGCGCGATCGCGATCGCGCGCTGCTGTTCGGCCCGTTCGAGCGACAAGCGGCGCTCGATCTCCGCGCCCTGGATCGCGCGCTCCTTCCCGATGCGCTCCTGCTCCAGCGCCTGCTCGGAGCGGATCTGCGCGGTGGCGATGGTCTGCTTCGCGGTGATCTGCGCGCCCTCGGACGCCTGCTCGCGCTGGGCCCGCTCGGTCGCCACGTCGGCACGCTGGCGGGCGCGCGCGATCTCGACCTCGCGCTGCTGGTTCAGACGCGCGTACTCGCCCTCGCGGTCGATGTCGAGCGAGAGCTTCTCGGCCTCGAGGTTCTTGTTGCGGATCGCGATCAACGTGTCCTGCTCGACGTCGTTGCGCTGCTTCTTGCGGTGCTCGATCTGCTCGGTGAGGCGCGTCAGGCCTTCCGCGTCGAAGGCGTTGCTGGGGTTGAAGAACTCCATGCCCGTCTGGTCGAGCTGGGTCAGCGAGGCGGCTTCGAGTTCCAGGCCGTTCTTGGTCAGGTCCTCGGCGACGGTCTCGCGCACGCGCTTGACGTAGGCGCCGCGCTTCTCGTGCAACTCTTCCATCGTCATCTCGGCCGCGGCGGTGCGCAGCGCGTCGACGAACTTGCCTTCGACCAGCTCCTTCAACTGATCCGGCTCCATCGTGCGCAGGCCTAGCGTCTGGGCGGCGTTCGCGACCGAATCGGGGTTCGCGGCGACGCGCACGTAGAACTCGGCGATCACGTCGACGCGCATGCGGTCCTTGGTGATCAGCGCCTTGTCGCGTCCGCGGCTTACCTCAAGGCGCAGCGTGTTCATGTTGACCGGGATCACGTCGTGCACGATGGGCAGCACGAACGCGCCGCCGTCGAGCACGACCTTCTGCCCGCCGAGGCCGGTGCGCACAAAGGCGCGCTCCTTCGAGCTGCGCAGGTAGAGCCAGTGCATCAGCCACACGACGATGGCGACGACGATGGCGACGACGATCAGGCCGAGGATGAAACTGCCGAACTGTGTGCCTGACATGGTCTGTCTCCTTGAACTTCGCGTTTACCGCTTGATTTGTGTGAAGCGCCGGGTGGTCTCGGTGAGCGCGACCTCGGTCGGCAGCCGCTCCATCGAACTCGCGCCATAGAAGCCGTGGCATGCCGGGCAGTGCGCGAGCACGTGCTGCGCGTCCTCCGGTGTCGCGATCGGGCCGCCGTGGCACAGCACAATCACGTGGGGGTTGACGGCCTTCGCGGTCGCTGCCCAGGCGCTGATCCGTTCGACGCAATCGGCGAGCGTCAGCGCCGTCTCGGCGCCGATCGCGCCGCCGGTCGTCAGGCCGAGGTGGCAGACGACGATGTCGGCGCCGGCGGTGGCCATCGCGCGCGCGTCGGCCTCGCAGAACACGTAGGGCGTGGTCAGCAGGTCGAGTGCGCGCGCCCGCGCGATCATCTCGACCTCGAGCGCGTATCCCATGCCGGTTTCCTCCAGGTTCGCGCGGAAGGTGCCGTCGATCAGCCCGACGGTCGGGAAGTTCTGCACGCCCGAGAAGCCGAGGTCGATCAGCCGCCTCAGAAACTGATCTGCAATCATGAACGGGTCGGTGCCGTTCACGCCGGCGATCACCGGCGTGCGCTGCACGACCGGCAACACCTCGTGCGCCATCTCGCAGACGATCTCGTTCGCGTTGCCGTAGGCCAGCAGACCGGCGAGCGAACCGCGGCCGGCCATGCGGTACCGACCCGAGTTGTAGATCACGATCAGATCGATGCCACCGGCCTCTTCGCACTTGGCCGAGAGGCCCGTGCCTGCGCCGCCGCCGATGATGGGCAGGCCTGCGGCGATCTTCGCGCGAAAGCGCGACAGCAGTTCGGAGCGGGCGATGCGTGGCATGGTTCGTGTCGTCGGCGGAGTCGGTCAAGCGCGTCGCGCGCTGGCGGTCGGGCGAGACACTTCGCGCCAGGCCGCCACCAGCGCGTCGGCGAAGGCCTCGTCGTTGATGTGCAGCGGCAGGCACTGCAACTTTCGGTCGGGGCCGGTGCGGAACAGCCCTTCGATGGTGGCGAACAGCACCCGATCGGCCTCCGGGTCGTGGAAGGGCTGGCCGGGCTTGTCGATCGCCGACACGCCGCCTCCGGGGATCAGGAAGCGCACCGGCCCGCGCATCGCGTTCAGCTTGGCGACGATGAACTCGCCGATCGCCCGGTTCTCGTCGACGGTGGTGCGCATCAGCGTCACCGTCGGGTTGTGGCGGTAGAGCTTGCGCGACTTGAAGCGATCGGGCACCGTGTCCCATGCGCCGAAGTTGACCATGTCGAGTGCGCCGCACGAGCCGACGTAGGGCAGCGCGTGGCGCGCGAACACGTCCAACCGTGTCGGCCCGGCTGAGAGCGTGCCGCCGGCAATCTCGTCGGCGATCTCGGTGGTCGACACGTCAATCACGCCGGCCAGAAGACCGGAGTCAGCGAGCTTCTCCATCGACTGGCCGCCGACGCCAGTCGCGTGGAAGACGAGGCAGTCGTAAGCGTCCTCGAGCCGCCTTGTCACCGCCTGCACGCAGGGCGTTGTGACGCCGAACATCGTCAGCCCGAGCGCGGGCTTGGTCGTGTCCGATGCCGTGACCGGGTGCGCGATCATCCCGGCAAGCGCGTGCGCGGCGTTGGTCAGCACCTTCTCGCTGATGCGGTTGATGCCCTCCACGTCGGTGACCGAATACATCATGCAGATGTCGCTCGGGCCGACGTAGGGCCGGGTGTCGCCGCTGGCCATCGTCGAGACCATCACCTTGGGGCAGCCAATCGGCAGCGCGCGCATGCCCTGGCTCGCCATCGAGGTGCCGCCCGAGCCGCCGGCTGAGATGATGCCGCCAAGATCGCGCCGCGTGCTCACGAAGGCCTCGAACGCGAGCGCCATCGCCGTCATGGCGTTGCCCCGGTCAGTGCTGAAGACGGCCGACTCGCCCCGCGGATGATGGCGCGCGACCTCGCGCGGGTGCACGCTGGCCGGCGAGGGCCTGCCCGAGGTCGACAGGTCGACCGTGACAACGCGCAGGCCGAGCCGCTCCAGGCACTGGCGCAGGAAGAACAGCTCGCGGCCCTTGGTGTCGAAGGTGCCGGCCACATAAGCGGCGCGCACGCTGCTCGCCGCGACGGGGAAGTCGAACACCGCCGGCGCCGGCCGCGCGGGCGGCGCTGCGGATGCCGGCGC
>JANYBE010000638.1 GCA_025360945.1 Rhizobacter sp.
TTGAAGGCCTTGCCGTTCATCGCGTACTTCATCAGCGCGTAGATCTCGTCGCTGCTCGGCCAGATGTCGCCGAGGTACACGTCGCGGCCGCCATTGCCCTTGCCGAGCGGCTCGGTCATCGGGTCTTTCAGCACCGTGCCGGCGATCGCATAGGCGACCACGAGCGGCGGGCTGGCGAGGAAGTTCGCCTTCAGATTGGGGTGGATTCGCGCCTCGAAATTGCGGTTGCCCGAGAGCACTGCGGCGCAGACCAGATCGTTCTTCGTGATCGCCTCGTTGAACTCGGGGACCAGGTCGCCGGCGTTGCCGATGCAGGTCGTGCAGCCGTAGGCCGCAAGACTGAAACCGAGCTTCTCGAGGGAGGGCAGCAGGCCGGCCTTGGTCAGGTATTCGGTGACGATGCGCGAGCCCGGCGCGAGCGAGGTCTTGATGTGCGGCGCAACCTTCAGCCCGGCCTGGACCGCCTTCTTCGCGAGCAGGCCGGCTGCGATCATCACGCTCGGGTTCGAGGTGTTGGTGCACGACGTGATCGCGGCGATCAGCACATCGCCGTTGCCCAGCGTCATGTCGCCGATCTTCGGTTGGCTCGAGGGCGACTCGGATTGCGCGGCCTCCAGCGTCGGATGCCCGCCGGCCATCTCGACGACCTGACGCGGCGCACCCGGTACGACCGCGGGCGCTGCGCGCGGCGTGGCTTCGGTGCCGGTGTTCGCGCGCACATGGTGGCGCGTGTGCAAGTGGGCGGCCGGCTGGTTAAAGCCGTTCTCGGTCGGCGGCTTGCTGAACAGCGACGCGAACTGGCTCTTGACGTTGCCGAGCTCGATGCGATCCTGCGGGCGCTTCGGCCCGGCGAGGCTGGGCGTCACGGTGCCGAGATCCAGTGTGACGACCTTGGTGTAGTCAATCTCGCCCTTGCCCGGCGCACCGTACAGGCCCTGGGCCCTGAAGTAGGCCTCGAAGGCCTCGATCTCGGCCTTGGTCCGGCCGGTGCCTTTGAAGTACTCAATGGTCTTGTCGTCGACCGGGAAGAAACCCATCGTCGCGCCGTATTCGGGCGCCATGTTGCCGATCGTCGCGCGGTCGGGCAGCGCCAGGCCGGCGGTGCCTTCGCCGAAGAACTCGACGAACTTGCCGACCACCTTCTCGCGCCGAAGGATCTCGGTGACGGTGAGCACCAGGTCGGTCGCGGTCACGCCTTCGCGCAAGCGGCCCGTGAACTCGAAGCCGACCACGTCGGGCGTCAGGAAGTACACCGGCTGGCCCAGCATGGCGGCCTCAGCCTCGATGCCACCGACGCCCCATCCGACAACGACGATGCCGTTGATCATCGTTGTGTGGCTGTCGGTGCCGACCAGGGAGTCGGGGTAGTAGACCAAGTCCCTGGTCTTGTGCACGCCGCGCGCGAGGTACTCGAGGTTCACCTGGTGCACGATGCCAAAACCAGGCGGCACCACGCCGAAGGTGTCGAATGCCTGCATGCCCCACTTCATGAACTGGTAGCGCTCGTTGTTTCGCTGGAACTCGAGCTTCATGTTGAGGTCGAGCGAGTTCTTCGCACCAAAGTGGTCAATCATGATCGAGTGATCGACGACCAGGTCCACCGGCACCAGCGGCTCGATCGTCTTCGGGTCCTTGCCCATCGCGGCGGCCACACTGCGCATCGCGCCCAGATCGGCGAGCAGCGGCACACCGGTAAAGTCCTGCAGCACGACACGGGCAACGACAAACGGGATCTCGTTCGTGCGTTCCACATTGGGCTTCCAGTTCGCCAACTCGGCGACGTGCTCGGCCGTGACCTTGCGCCCGTCGCAGTTGCGCAGCACCGATTCGAGCACGATGCGGATCGACTGAGGCAGCCGGCTCACGTTCGGATAGGTCCTGGCCAGCGCAGGCAGCGAGAAGAACTGACCCTCTTTGCCGGAGGTGGTCCTGAAGGTCTTGCGCGTCTTCGCGAACGCATGGGCAGGTGTTTTCTGTGTCATGGCATCAACCTCGTGAGTGAGCGGGCGCCGCGGGGAGGAAACGATTGTGTCAGTCGGACCGTGGTGGCACCAGCGCTGCGATCTCGGCGAGCACGCGGGCCAGTTCGACGCGCACCTGCTCGAGCTCGGCGCCATCCGGCTCGGCACCATGCAACATGATCGCGGCGTGCAAAATGTGGGCGGCCGGCACCAGGCGCCGCGCGCCCAACGTGCCGGCCAGCCCTTTCATGTCGTGCGAGCGGCGCTGTGCGTCGGCCCAGCGCCGCTCGGCGAGCGCGTCTCTGATCTCGTCGGCGAAAGCGCCTTCGGTGTCGCGAAAGCCTTCGAGCATGCGGTGGAACAGGGCGTCGTTGCCCATGCAGATCGCCATGCCGGCGCGGGCGTCGATCACCATCGCACGATCGATCGGGGTCGCGTTCGCGTCGACATCCGTGTCGACCTGCGACGCGGGGTCGTGGCCGATCCACTCGGCCAGCGTTCGCAGCATCGACTCGACGTGGATCGGTTTGGTCAGGTGCGCGTTCATGCCGCTGGCCAGCGCTCGCTCGCGGTCTTCGGCGAGAGCGCTGGCCGTCATCGCAATCACCGGCAGGCGCTGCCACGCAGGGTTAAGGCGCAGCGCACGGGTTGCGGTGTAGCCGTCCATCACCGGCATCTGGCAGTCCATCAGCACGCCGTCGAACGGCGACTCGCTGGCGAGCTTGTCGAGTGCCTCGCGCCCGTCCCGGGCCAGCACGACGTCGACTCCGGCGCGGCGCAGCATCTCGCAGGCGAGCTGCTGGTTCAGCGGATGGTCTTCGACCAGCAGCACGCGCGCGCCCTCAAGTCGTTGGCGCACCGCCGGCGGCAAGGCCGACGTGCCGACGATGCGCCGCGGGGCGCTCTCCCCCACGGGCGCGGCCCGGCGGGCCTGCACCAGGCAATCGTGCAGGCTGGACGGCGTGACCGGCTTGTGCAGCACGCCGGCGAGCTGCAGGCCGGCACTCGCGCGCAGCGCGTCGTCGCGCGCGAACGCGGTCACGAGCAGGATGCAGGGCTGCACCAGCGGGTGACGTTTGAGGATCTCGCGCGCGCATTCGATCCCGTCCATGTGCGGCATCTTCCAGTCGATCAGGAACCAGGTGTAGGCGTCGGGCGCGGCGTCCACCAGTGCGAGCGCCTCGGCGCCGCTGGCGCAGCGGTCGACGACCATGCCCAGGGTTTCGAGCATGCTGCCCAGCACGTCCAGTGCGGCGACGTTGTCGTCCACCAGCAGCACGCGGCGCCCGCGTAGCTCGTTGGCCATCCAGGCGCGTGCCGGCGCACGCGGCACGCTGCGGCCGAAGCGCGCGGTGAAATGAAAGGTCGAGCCTTTGCCCGGCGTGCTGTCGACCCATAGCCGCCCGCCCATGCGCTCGATGAGCTGGCGGCTTATCACCAGGCCCAGCCCGGTGCCGCCGAAGCGTCGCGTCGTCGAGCTGTCGGCCTGCATGAAAGGCTGGAACAGGCGCGCGATCTCGCCGGCGCTCATGCCGAAGCCGGTGTCGCGCACCCAGCCATGCAGCTCGACGCTGTCGGCGTCCTGCTGTGCGATCTCCATGCCGACGGTGACCTCTCCAGTGTCGGTGAACTTGATCGCGTTGCCGCCGAGGTTGACGAGCACCTGGCGCAGCCGGGTGGGGTCGCCGACGAGACGGCGCGGCACGTCAGGGCCGGCACTGAACAGCAGCTCCAGGCCTTTCTCGTCGGCGCGCAGTCCGAGCACGTCGGCCATTTCGCTCACCACCGAGTCAAGCTCGAAGTCGATGCGTTCCAGCGCCATGTGGCCAGCCTCGATCTTCGAGACGTCGAGGATGTCGTTGAGGATCTGCAGCAGGTTGCGCGCCGAGCTGTGCGCCTTCTCGATGTAGTCGCGCTGCTTGTCGGGCAGGCCGTCTTCGAGCACGAGGTGGGTCATGCCGATGATCGCGTTCATCGGCGTGCGCAGTTCGTGCGACATGTTGGCCAAGAAGCTCGACTTGGTCTGGCTCGCCGCCACTGCGGCCTCGCGCGCGCGCAGCATTTCTTCCTGTGCCTGCTTGCGCACGGTGATGTCCTGCACCACGGCGCAGAACTCCGGCGTCCCGGCCCACTCGAGCGCGATCACGTTGACCTCGGCGTCGAACACCCGGCCATCGAAGCGCCGGAAGCGCCACTCGAAGCTGCGTACGCGCTGCCCGTGAGTCTTGTGTTCGCGCAGGTCCTCGAGTGCACGATCGCGGCTGGCCCGGCCGTCGGCCTGCAGCTCGGGCGAGAGGCCGGGGAACCAGAGAATGCGGCCGAGCAGCGACTGCGGATCGCTGGTGCCAAACAGGCGCAGCGTCGCGGGGTTGCAGTGCGTCACGCCGCGGTGCGGGTCGAAGAAAAGGTAGCTGGTCGACGCGTGCTCGAACAAGGCCGCGAAGCGTGCCTGCGTTTCGCGGCGCGCGGTGATGTCGAGCCAGTAGCCGTTGTAGGTAGTGCTTCCGTCGGCCTCGTGCTTGGCCAGACTGTCGGCCAGCACCCAGGTGACCTTGTTGCCAGTCTCGACTCTAAACTCGTGCGGGTGCGTCGGGGGACGCTCGCCGCTGCCGGCCATGCGCCAGGGCAGGCCGGGGTCGCGTTGGAGTGCGGCCTCGTTGATGCCGAGCACGTCCTCGACGCCGCGGCCCAGGAACGAGAACCGTGCCCGGCCGTTCTCGGGTTCGGTGTAGCGGAACACCGTCAGCGGCAGCGCCTGTGCGAGGTCGACGATGTTGCGACGCGCCGTGAGCGCCGTGTTCAGCAGCTGCATGCGCCGCCAGCTCATCCAGATAAGCAGGCAGCCGGCCGCCCACAGCACCGTGGCGCCGACCCAGGTGGCGTGCGCAATGGACGCCTCTTCGTCGAGCGGTTCGAGCACCCAGAGCTTGAACGGCGTTTCACCCAGCGGCGCCGACAGGCTGACGTAGCGCATCTCGGCGATGCGGGTGATGAGCATGCTGCGCCCGGCATCGGCCTCGCGCGACTGTTGCCAGTCCACACTCAGGGGCGCCGCCAAGTAGATCGACCGCAGCAGCGCTTCGGGCCGCTCCGGCGCATCGGGCAGGCGCCGCATAAGCATGTCGTCGTGGTTGCCCAGCACGATCACGCCGTTGCCATCGGTGACGAACACGCGTGCACCGTCGGCGTCGTTGAGCAAGCGGTTCAGCGTGGCGGTGTCCTGCTTGACGACCGCGACGCCCACCGGCGCACCGGCATGTTCGATGCGGCGGGCGAAGTACAGGCCGGGCGCACGGGTGACCTGGCCAAGCAGAAACTGGACGGCTGCGCCGCGCGCCATCGCCTCGACGAAGTACTCGCGCGAAGCAAGCCGGTTCGCCGCACCGACGCCTGGGTTAGGTGCGCTGCTGCTGGCCGCCGCGATGATGCCGTCGGCGGAGATCAGCGCGACCAGCGGCAGGCTGAAGTCGGCGCTCAGGCCATCCAGCACCCGCTGGATTTCGCGGCTGCCGGCAACGCTGCCCCGCGCATGCGGATCGGCGACGAAGGGCGCGACGCCCGGCCGGTGCGCGAGGTCGAGCGGCAGCGCCGCGAGTTGCCGCAGACTGATCGCGAGCGTGTCCTTCACGCCGTTCAGTCGCACGCCTGCGGTGAGCGCGGTCTGCTCGCGATGCTCGCGCAGGCGATCGTGCAACCACCACTCTGTCGCCGCGATGCAGACCAGGCTCCAGGCCGCTAGCGCCAACCACAACGCGCGCGGTCGATGGCTGGCCGCGCCGGACGCCGGGTCGGCTTCCGTGGTCACGTCACCAGCGTCGGCAGGTAGCGTACCGACAGCACGCCGGTGATCGCGCGAATCGAGTCAAGCACCGGATCAGCGACAGGGCTGTCCACGTCGACGAGTGTGTAGGCCATGTCGCCACGCGACTTGTTGACCATGTTGTGGATGTT
>JANYBE010000677.1 GCA_025360945.1 Rhizobacter sp.
GCCGCTGATCAATGGAGCGGTCGCAGGAGGCGAGTCCGAACTCGGGGCCGAGCCGATCACCGTGGACGACGACACCGTCGCCAGCGACCGCATCGAACTGCCCTCGGGCGACTCCGAAGTTGGCAACACGCTGCAGAGCTATCTGCGTGAGATTCGTCGCGCGCCCTTGCTCACCCCGCAGCAGGAGTTCGACACCGCGACGCGCGCCCGCGCCGGCGATTTCGACGCGCGCCAGGCAATGATCGAGCACAACCTCAGGCTGGTCGTGAGCATCGCCAAGAACTACCTCGGCCGCGGCCTGCAGCTGACCGACCTGATCGAGGAAGGCAACCTCGGGCTGATGCACTCGATCGGCAAGTTCGAGCCGGAGCGCGGTTTTCGCTTCTCGACCTACGCGTCGTGGTGGGTGCGCCAGAGCATCGAGCGCGCGATCATGCATCAGGCCCGCCTGGTGCGGCTGCCGGTGCATGTGGTACGTGAGCTCAACCAGGTACTGAAGGCACGGCGTGCACTCGAGGCTGCCTGCGCGAGCGCCGGCAACAGCGACCAGCCGGTGCGTGTCGAAGAGGTCGCCGCGGCGGTCGGTCGGCCGGTCAGCGAGGTCAGCGCCCTGCTCAAGTTCGCCGAACAGCCGACCTCGCTCGACGCGCCGATGGAGCGGCACGCAGGCGAGAGCAGCAGCGAGTCGGTGCTTGATGGCGTCGCCGATGATGGCGCCACCGACCCGATGAGTCTGACGCTCAGCAACGAGGTCGAGGTGCTGCTCACCCATGGCCTGGACGAGCTCAACGAACGCGAGCGCGAAGTCGTCGCCGGCCGCTATGGCCTGGGCGATCGCGAGCCCGAGACACTCGAGGTGCTGGCCGAGCGGCTCGGCTTGACTCGCGAGCGCATCCGCCAGATCCAGCAGGAGGCGTTGTTGAAACTGCGGCGCCGCATGGCGCGTCAGGGCATCGATCGTGATTCGCTGTTTTGATCGGCTTCGTTGATCAATGAGCGCGCATTCATTGACACCGAAGATGGTCGAGCTGCTGGCCAACATCCGCCGCGCCAAGCGGCCTGCGTTCCAGACGCTGGGTGCACGCGGCGCGCGCATGGCCTACGAAGTCGCGGCCGAGATACTGGAGCCGCCGCGTGCCGCACTTGCACGTGTCCAAGACATCCGCATCCCAGCCGCCGACGGCGTGGCGCTGCGCGCGCGCATCTACGCGACCTCCGCCGCGGCGCTGCCGACGCTGCTGTACCTGCACGGCGGTGGTTTCACGATTGGGAGCCTGGAGACCCACGACAGCCTGTGCCGACAGCTCGCGCTTCGCAGCGGCGTTGCGGTCGTCGCACTCGACTACCGACTCGCGCCCGAACATCGATTCCCGGTCGCGGTCGACGACGCCTGGGCGGCGATGCGCTGGCTCGCATCTAACGCGCGCAGCATCGGTCTGGACGGCACGCGCCTGGCCGTCGGCGGCGACAGCGCAGGCGGCACACTTGCCGCCGTTTGCGCGATCCATGCCCGCGACATCGGCCTGTGCCTGCGTCAGCAGTTGCTGATCACCCCCGGCACGACAGCCTACGCCGATACACCATCGCACCGTCGCTTCGCGCAGGGCTATTTACTCGACGCCGAGGGCATCGCGTGGTTCTTCGACCAGTTCATCGCTTACGGCGATCGCCGCGACTGGCGCTTTGCGCCACTCGAAGCCGACGACCTTGAAGGCGTGGCGCCGGCCTGTGTGCTGCTGGCCGAATGCGACCCGCTGGTTGACGAAGGCCTGGCCTACGCCGATCGGCTGCGCGCCGCGGGAGTGCCGGTCGAGCTCGAGCTGACGCGTGGCGTCACCCACGACTTCATCAAGATGGGTCGTACACTGCCCGAGGCTGCCGCTGTGCAGGCGGTCATCGGCGCAGCGCTGCGCCGCGCATTGGCCCACGACGATCTGACCGACGCATGACCCGAACCGAGTTCCGTTTCCTCGATCGCCTGCGCGTGCGCTGGGCTGAGATCGACGCCCAGAAGATCGTCTTCAACGGCCACTACCTGATGTACTTCGACACCGCGATTGCTGGCTACTGGCGCGCGCTCGCGCTGCCGTATGCGCAGACGATGGAGCGGCTCGCTGGCGATCTGTTCGTGCGCAAGTCGACGGTCGAATACGAGGCCTCGGCACGCTACGACGACATGCTCGACGTGGGCATCCGCTGCACGCGCATCGGCAACTCGTCGATCCTGTTCAGCGCCGCGGTGTTCCGGCAGGACGCATTGCTGGTGTCGGGCGAACTCGTCTATGTGTTCGCCGACCCGCACACGCAGACCGCCAAGCCGGTTCCCCCAGCGCTGCGCGCGGTCTTGCTCGGCTTCGAGGCCGGCGAGGCCATGCTCGAGCTGCGCGTCGGCGGCTGGGATTCGCTCGGTGCGCACGCCCTGGCGATCCGCACCGAGGTGTTCATCGACGAGCAGCGGATTCCGATGGAGATGGAGTGGGACGAAGCCGACCGCAGCTGCGTACACGCCGTCGCGTTCAACCGCCTGGGCATGGCCGTGGCCACAGGCCGCTTGCTGCAAGACGCACCGCAGGTCGCGCGCATCGGCCGCATGGCGTCGATGCAGGCGGTGCGCGGCAGCGGTGTGGGGCGGCGCGTGCTGGAAGCGCTGATGCGAGTTGCACGCGAGCGCGGCGACACGCAAGTGCTGCTGCACGCGCAGACCAGTGCGTCGACGTTCTATGCACGCGCCGGCTTCGTGCCGCGTGGACCGGTGTTCGACGAAGCTGGAATCGCGCACGTCGAGATGACGCGCAGCCTTTGAGTCACTCTGAGTCAAAGTCCGCCGAAGGCACTGTTGCGCAGCGGGCTTCCCGGCGCGGGCTTGAGCTGACTGCGTACCCGCGTCTACCTCGCCGGTACGGCCTGCGGCACGCCCACGCCCAATTCGAACTCCGACACGCTGGCCTTCTCGAACGCGCCCGCGGCGGGCTCGTCCGTGGAGTGCGGCGGCCAGTTGCGCAAGCTCGAGCGTCGCAGCAGCGCGACGGCCGCGCTCGCGTTGAAGCTGCGTTCGAGCACATGCGTGACGAGGTGGCGGCCGACACGCTCGGCGATGATCAGGGTCGAGCAACGCGTGCCATAGGTCTGGTCGGGCGTGCGGATGAAGGCGCTCGACAGCTGGCGTTCCCATTCGAGCGGGATGCCGGTCCGCGGCAGGGCGTTTTCGGCTGCAACGCTGCGATCCGCGAGCGCAGCGAAGAGCTGCGCGGCGAGCTCGTCGACTGAGGCTGCGGCGTTGATGGCCGCGTTCAGCCGCGCCTTGAGCGCCTGGATTTTCGGCCATGGTGCATCGAGCGCGCCGTTCGACAGACCGTAGAGGCCACCCTCCAGCCGCATCGGATACGCCGCCAAGTTCGAGGCCCAGAAGAATTCGCCGCGCTGAAAGTCTGCCGCGATCAGGTTGAACCCGTTGTAGCCTGATAGCGCGGTGCGCATCCAAAACGCGCCGGTGTTTTCGCGTCCGGCGAGCCACTCGGTGACGATACGTCCGCGCGTCGGCGCGCTCGCGTCCCCGGCCGTGCCGCCACGCACGTTCGTCACCAGCGCGAGTCGCCCCTGCGCGGTCAGGCCGAGCCAGGTGCCGCCGGACTGCAGGTCGCGCCCGCCCAGCACGGCCGGATCGCCGGGCTCCGGTGTCCACCATTCGAGGCGCGCGGCAGGGCGCTTGAAATACTCGTCGCGGTTCGATGCGAGCACCAGCGGGAAACGCCGGCTCTGGTCGAGAGCAAGCGCTACCAGGCACATGCAACGAACACCTCGGTGTGGCGCGGCCCGTCGATGAACGGTGCCAGCGCGCGCGCCGTCCATTCGATGTCCGTTTGCATCTGGGCACTGATGCCACCGTCGCTTGCGTAGGTCTCCATCCAGGTCTGCGATCCGTGCTCTTCAGCGGGCCGGCGCAGCAGGCGCGTGCGCAGCCGCGGGTACCGGGTGCGCAGTTGCGCCTGCAACTGCGACACGGCGGCCTGCGCATCGAGCGCGTCGGCCCGACGAACGCGATAGTAGATGAATAGCTCGCGCATTCCGGTGGCGACCGGCGCAGATCAAGCCGACAGCGTGGCGTCTGACGGCAGGGCGTAAGGCAGCTCACCCTTCACCAGCATCGCGCCACTCGCTGCACGCGCGTGCAGCGTCCCACTGTCGAGCGCCGCGAGCTTGACTTCTACGAGCGCGACCGAGCCCGCTGCAAGCGCCGCCGCGTTGACGACCATGCCCGCAGGCTGGCCCGCGTCGGCGCTGTGGAAGACCTCTTCGCCGGCGGCCAGCAAGGCCTCGCATTCGAACAGGAACATGCGACGCTTGATCGTGCCGCGGTACTGGCTGCGTGCGACGATCTCCTGACCTGGGTAGCACCCCTTCTGGAAGTCCACGCCGCCGACGATCTCGTAGTTCAGCATCTGCGGCACGAACTGATCGACGGTGGCCGCCTCGATCACCGGGATGCCACTACGCACTTCGAGCGCACGCCACGCGTCGGTCGTGATCGCGGGCAGTGCCGTCGGCGGCGTCGAGACCGCAAGCATGCAGCGGGCCACACCGTCCACGTCGGGCAGGCGCACGAGCATGCCGCCGGCGACCGCGTGCCACGCCCACACCGGCGTGTCAGCGATCAGCGCATGCGCGCTATCGCCGACGAGCCCGTGCAGGGTCAGTTCGGCGCTCGCATCGATGAGCTTGCATTGCGCGCGCAGCACGAACATCGACAGACGCTTGAGCGCGGTCGGCAGCACGCTCGCCGCGCAGGCGAGCAGCACGTCGTCGCTCGCAAGTTTCCAGACCACGAAACTCGCCTGCAACCGTCCCTTGGCGGAGCAGAAGCCGGCAAGCCGAACCTGCGAGTCGGCCATCAGCGCGACGTCGTTCGTGAGCTGACCTTGCAAGAACTTGACGGCATCGGCGCCGCGTGCACGGATCAAGCCCCAGTGTGGCAAGGGCAGCGCGCCGCTCAGCGCAATCGGTGTGTTCATGCACGGATTATCATCAGCGCCCATGATTCTTGTCACAAAAGGGTTTCAGCGCCCGAGTCCCTCGCGTCGCGCTTGCCGTCGATGAAATCCTGGCGTGTTCTGGCAGCCTTGGTGCTGCTGGCGGTGGTCACCGCGGCGGGCTTTGGCGCGTGGTGGCTGAACCGGCCGCTGCTGCTGGCGGCCGATTCGGTCGAGGTGTCGGTCGAGCCCGGCACGGCGCCGCGCGAGATCGCTCAGGCCTGGGTGCAGGCCGGTGTGCGGGCTTCGCCGACCTTGCTGTACGAGTGGTTCCGCTGGTCCGGTCAGTCGCGCAAGATCCGCGCGGGCAGCTACGAGATCGGCCCCGGCGTGACACCGATCATGCTGCTCGACAAGATGGTGCGCGGCGACGAGACGCTCGCCGTCGTGCGTCTCGTCGAGGGCTGGACCTTCCGACAGTTTCGCGCCGAGCTCGCGAAGGCCGACGCGCTCAAACCCAACACCGCAAACCTGAGCGATGAGCAGATCATGCAGGCGCTCGGCGCCCCGGGCGTGGCGCCCGAAGGGCGCTTCCATCCGGACACCTACGCCTACAGCAAGGGCAGCAGCGACCTCGCAGTACTCAAGCGCGCCTACCGCGCGATGCAGCAGCGCCTCGACGCCGCTTGGCAACAGCGAGCACCCGACACGCCTTTGCAAAGCGCCGACGACGCGCTCGTGCTGGCCTCCATCGTCGAGAAGGAAACCGGCATCGGTGCGGACCGCGGTCGTGTTGCCGGCGTGTTCATGAACCGGCTGCGGCTCGGCATGCCGCTGCAGACCGACCCGACCGTGATCTACGGGCTGGGGCCCGCATTCGACGGCAATCTGCGCAAGCGCGACCTGCTCGCCGACACGCCGTTCAATACCTACACCCGCACCGGATTGCCCCCGACGCCAATCGCGATGCCAGGTAAGGCGGCGCTGCTGGCCGCGGTGCATCCCGAGCCCACCAAGGCGCTTTACTTCGTGGCGCGCGGTGATGGCAGCAGCGAATTCAGCGACACTCTGGCCGACCACAACCGGGCGGTGAACCGATACCAGCGGCACAGCAAATGACAGGCAGATTCATCACCTTCGAAGGCATCGATGGGGCCGGCAAGTCGACCCACATTGAGCCCATCGCGCAGCGCCTGCGCAATGCGGGCGCGACCGTCGTCTGCACCCGCGAACCAGGGGGCACGCCGCTGGCCGAGCGCGTGCGCGAGATGGTGCTGCACGCGACGATGGATG
>JANYBE010000662.1 GCA_025360945.1 Rhizobacter sp.
GACTACTTGACCAAGCCCTTCGACTTCCCTGAACTCGAGGCCCGCATCCGGGCCCTGCTGCGGCGTGCGCACGGTGCGGCCGGCGCAGCCGCGGTGCAGCTCACCGGGCTGCTACGCTTTGACCGCGAGGCACGCCGCGCGACGGTCGACAAGACACCGCTGGAGTTGTCGCCGCGCGAGTGGATGCTGCTCGATCTGCTGCTCGTGCAGCGCGATCACGTCGTCACCAAGGAGCAGATCGTGCAGGGCTGGACGCCCGATCCGAACGAGCAGAACCCGGGCTCGATCGAGGTCTATATCCACCGCCTGAGGCGCAAGCTCGAGGGCTCCAAGGTCTCGATCCGCACCGTGCGCGGCCTGGGCTATCTGCTCGAAGCGGAAGCCTAGGATGGCGGCCCCCACGTCACTCCGTTCCTGCGCCGCGAGGGGACGCGCAGCCGCTTTGGCGCGGCCCGGCCGCGCCTGACCAGTCGAGCACGCCGTGCCGCAGACATCGTGGATCTCGCGGCTGCCGCTGGGCGCGCTGCGGCGGGTTCCCGGCCTCAGTCCGGGCTCCCGCTCGCTGCATCGGCACCTGCTGCTATGGCTGCTGTTGCCGCAACTCGTGCTGTGGCTGGCCGCGGCGAGCTTCACCTACCAGCTCGCCGACTCGTACGCGAATCGCGCGATCGACGCCAGCCTGAGTACCGCGTCGCGCGCCTTGGCACGCCAGGTCAAGCCGAGCGGCAGCGGCCTGTACATCGACTTTCCGCGCGCCGCCCAGGACATCATCGAGGCCGACCCGGACGACCGTGTCTACTACATGGTGAGCACGCCGCCCGGTGAGTTCATCCTGGGCAACAGCCAGGTGCCGCCACCGCCGCCGCTGGGCGAGCCGCGCCTGGGCCAGCCCTATCTGTACGACGGCAAGATCCATGACCCGAGTGGTGACGGCCGCCGCGAGGTGAACGTGCGCGTGGTCGCGCTCTACTTGGCCTACGGCGAACCTGGACGGCCGCAGCGCATGCTGGTGCAGGTCGCGCGCAGCCGTGCCAGCCGCGAAGAGCTGGCGGGGCAGATCCTGATCGACACCGCACTGCCCTTGTCCGGCCTGATCGTGCTGATGTCGATCATCGTCTGGGGCGGCATTCGCGGCGGCCTGGCACCGCTGGCGCGCCTGCGCAGCGTGGTCGAGAGTCGGGCGCCGAACGACCTAGCGCCGGTGCGCCTCGAGGCCGCGCCCGAAGAAGTTCGCGGCCTGGCGCGCGCATTGAATGCGCTGCTCGCCGAGGTGCGCGAGAACGTCGACTCGCAAAAGCGCTTCATCAGCGACGCCGCGCACCAGTTGCGCACGCCGCTGGCCGGCCTGAAGAGCCAGACCGAGTTGGCGCTGGCCAGCGCTGCGGTCGGCGCCGACCCGGAGCTGCACGCGCGGCTGCAGCGCGTGCATGAGAGCGCGACGCGCAGCGCGCATCTGGTAAGTCAACTGCTTGCGCTCGCGCGCGCCGAGCCCGAGGCAGCGATGGCGCAGTCGCGCACGCGCTTCGACTTGCAACGGCTCGCGCGCGACGTCGCGGCCGAGCAGGTTCCGCGCGCGCTCGCGGCCGGCATCGACCTCGGCAGCGAGGACGCCGACGCCGTCAGCGCATCGCTGTGCGTGCTCGGAAATGCGATGCTGATCCGCGAGGCGCTCGTGAACCTGATCGACAACGCGATCCGCTACGCCGGCCGCGGCGCGAGCATCACCGTGGGCGTGCATGCGCAGGGCGCGGACGCGGTGCTGTTCGTCGAGGACACCGGCGCGGGCCTGCCCGAGGCCGACCGCGAGCGCGTGTTCCAGCGCTTCGCGCGCGCCACACACGAAGGCAACGGATGCGGTCTGGGTCTGGCGATCGTGCGCGAGATCGTCGAACGCAGCAGCGGCAGCGTTGTGCTAGAGCCGGTGCAACCGCAGGGCTTGCGCGCGGTCGTGCGCCTACCGCGGGTCGGCTAAGGTCGCATCGCCTCAGGCCTTGAGGCGCCAGCCGGTCTTCATGATCCAGGTCGCGATCGACAGCGACACCAGAAAGAACACGACCGTCATCGAAAAGCTCAGCCCCACGTGCATCTCGGCGGTGTCGAAGAAGCTCCAGCGAAACCCGCTGATCAGGTAGACCGAGGGGTTGAGCATCGAGATCTTCTGCCAGACCGGCGGCAGCATGCTGATCGAGTAGAACGGGCCGCCGAGAAAGGTCAGCGGCATCACGATCAGCATCGGGATGAGCTGCAGCTTCTCGAAGCCGTCGGCCCAGATGCCGATGATGAAACCGAACAGGCTGAAGGTTACGGCGGTGAGCACCAGGAACGCGAACATCCAGACCGGGTGCGCGATGTGCATCGGCACGAACATGCTGGCAGTGGCCAGGATGATCAAGCCGATCAGAACCGATTTGGTCGCGGCCGCTCCCACATAGCTCAGCACGATCTCGACGTGCGAGATCGGCGCCGACAACAGTTCGTAGATCGTGCCGGTGAACTTCGGGAAATAGATCCCGAATGAGGCGTTCGAGATGCTTTGCGTCAACACCGACAGCATGATCAGGCCGGGCACGATGAATGCGCCGTAGCTGACGTCGCCGATCTGCTGGATGCGCGAGCCGATCGCCGAGCCGAACACGACGAAGTACAGCGCCGTCGACAACACCGGTGAGATGATGCTTTGGGTCAGCGTGCGCCAGGTGCGCGCCATCTCGAAACGGTAGATCGCCTGGATCGCGTGAACGTTCATCGTGACTCCTCGACCAGGCTGACGAAGATGTCTTCGAGCGAGCTCTGTGTTGTCTGCAGATCCTTGAGCTTAATGCCGGCTCGGCCCAGATCGTCGAGCAGCGCCGCCACGGTGCCCTGCGATGCGCGCGGGTCGTAGACGTAGGTGAGCTCATTGCCGTCGGCGTTCAACGTCAGGTGATGCATGGCGAGCGCGCTCGGGACCTGCGCAAGTGGGCTCTGCAATTGCAGTGTCAACTGCTTCTTGCCGAGCTTGCGCATCAGCGTAACCTTGTCTTCGACGAGGATGATGTGCCCGTGGTTGATCACGCCGACGCGGTCGGCCATGTCCTCGGCCTCTTCGATGTAGTGCGTCGTCAGCACGATCGTGACGCCCGACTCGCGCAGCGCACGCACCATCGCCCACATGTCCTTGCGCAGGGTGACGTCGACACCGGCGCTCGGTTCGTCCAGAAACAGCACCTGCGGTTCGTGCGACAAGGCCTTGGCGATCATCACGCGGCGCTTCATGCCGCCCGACAAAGTCATGATCTTGCTGTCCTTCTTGTCCCACAGCGACAAGGCCTTCAGCGTCTTCTCGATGTGTGCCGGGTCCGGGCGCTTGCCGAACAGGCCCCGGCTGAACGACACAGTCGCCCAGACCGTCTCGAACGCATCGGTCGTCAGCTCCTGCGGCACCAGGCCGATCATCGCGCGCACCGCGCGGTAGTCGGCGACGATGTCCAGGCCGGCCACCGTGACGCGGCCCTCGCCGAGTTTCACGATGCCGCAGATCAGCCCGATCAGCGTGGTCTTGCCCGCGCCATTCGGGCCGAGCAGCGCGAAGATCTCGCCGTGGCGGACTTCGAGATCGACATGCTCCAGCGCGCGAAAGCCCGACGCGTAGGTCTTCGATACGCCGGCGACGGAGATGATGGGCTGTGTGCGGTGGATCGGCTCTGTGGCGTTGACCATGGGGGGGGTGTGGTGTGTTGACTCCCCTATCTTGCTACAGAGTCGGGCATCGCGACGGGCGGCGTCACGGCCCCGTGGCATTCGCCGAACCCGATGCGCGCAATGCCCGGCTTCTCGCACCAGCCGGTTACTCCTCAGTGCGGCGTCGCCACCGTCGAAGTGCACGGGCTGGCGCCCCGTGTGACCCGTTCCATCATCGCGCCGGCTTCCACCGCGCTCGGGCCCGGGATCGTGCCGCTGCTAAGCAGATTCCCGCTTTGCAGGTTGCAGCCGCCGACGGTGTGGCGCGCCAGCATGTGCGCGACCGTCCAATGCTGGTGCGTGAAGCTGGTTTGCGTTAGGCGTTAGGCGTGCGGCGTGCGGGGCCTGCGCCGGCGGCGTGGCGTGACGCGGATTCGATGCCAACCTCGAGCCGGGTGTCGAGCCCGCCGTGTGCGCGCGTCGAAGTCGTGTCGAGGTAAGGCAGCGGCTGGGGGAACGCGGCGTCGCGCTGCCACGTGCTGCGGTACGGCGCAAGGGCCTCCATCGTCACGATCCAGGACGAGATCGTCGTCGCGAAGTTCTTCGCCTGGAAGGGCCCGAGCGGCCGCATCGCCCAGCCCTGGATGTCGCGCGCCAACCAGCCGTTGAGCAAGCAGGTGCCAAACACGTGGCTCTCGGCGTCGCGCAAGGGCACTGGGCGGCCCAGCGCGTTGCCGGTGCCGATGAAGATGCCGAGTTCGAGTTCGTAGTCCAGCCAAGCAACGACGTGAAGACGCGATTGGCCTAGCCACTCACGCGTCGGTCGCCTGCGCGCGGCGCCCGAACATGCCCCAGCCCTGCATCGACAGCACGACCTTGCCGTGCTGGTTCAGCGTCTCCCACTTCGACAGCACCAATCCGACCGTGGCGCGGCTCGCCATCGGCCGCGCGTCGATGGTGCTCAGGCGCACGCTGAGCACGTCGCCCGGGTATACCGGCTCGTGCCAGCGGATGTTCTCGAGACCCGGCGAGCCCAGGCTGGTGGAGCGCAGCAACACGGCATCGCAGGTCATGCGCATCGTCATCGCACAGGTGTGCCAGCCGCTGGCCGAGAGTTTGCCGAAGAGCGAAGCCTCGGCCGCCGCGTCGTCCAGATGAAACGGTTGCGGGTCGAACTCGGTCGCGAACGCGAGCACGGCTTTGCGCGTGACCGGCATCGCACCGAATTCGCGCACGCTGCCGACGGAAAAGTCTTCCCAGGTCAAGCGGCTGTCGTCAGGGGTGGCGGTGGTCACGAGTGGGCACTGATGCGGTGGGGATGACTCAGGATACCAATTCCTGAACCACCGCGTCGAACACCAGCTCGGCCGCCGCGAGGTCTTCGAGCGCGCTGCCGACCGCCTTGAACAGCGTGATCTCGACGTCGCTCGCGCGGCCCGCCTGCGTGTCCTGGCACAGCGCGGCGAGCGTGCCCTGCAACCGCGCCGAGTCGAATGCGCCGGCGCCGATCGCGTCGAGCACGTCGCCCGATTTCAGCAGCGCTTCGGGCGTGTCGACGAACACGCGGCAGCGAGCGAAGCAGGCAGCATCGGCCTCGCGCATCTGCGGCATGAAGCTGCCGATCAGATCCAAGTGCGTGCCCGGGCGCAGCCACTCGCCGCGGATCAGCGGTGCGGTAGCGAGCGTGGCGCAGCTGATGATGTCGGCATGTGCCACCGCATGGGCGAGGTCGTCGGTCGCGTGTGCTTCGAGGCCGTGGTCGTTCAGGCGCGCGGCCAGCGCGCGCGCCGACTCGGGCCGGTGGTTCCACACCACGACCTCGCCGATCGATCGCACCGCGCGCATTGCGTCAGGAATCAGCGCAGCGACGCGGCCGGTGCCGACGACGAGCAGCCTGGCTGCATCGGGCCGCGCCAGAAACGACGCGGCCAAGGCCGCCGCCGCCGCCGTGCGGCGCGAGGTGATCTCGTTGCCGTCGAGTTGCGCGAGCGGCACGCCGGTGCTGGCGTCGAACAGCAGGTAGGTCGAGTGCAGCCCCGGCAACTGCCGCGCACTGTTGCCGGGGAAGATCGTCACCGTCTTGATGCCGAGCCTCAGCCCGGCCCGCCACGCCGGCATGATCAGCAGCGTGCCGGCATCGCCGATGGGGTGTGTGTGGCGCAGCGGCACCTCGCAGCCACCCGCGAACATTCGACGTAGCGCACCGATCAGCTGCGCAAAACCGAGATGTCGGCGGGTCGTGGTCGTGTCGATAATCCGCATGGCACTTACTCCGGGGGTCGCGCGAGCACCCAGCTCGCGCAACGCCCCTTGATGAAGCTGATGCTCAAGCTCGCGCCACCGGCGTCGGTCCAAATGTAGACCTCACGGGCGTCATCGGCTCGTCGACCCAGACTCTTGGTCAGCGCGACCACCTTGGCCATGGTCAGGCCGGCATGCAGCTTGGCGTGCAACATCACCGCGCTGTCGACCCGACCGAGGGGCGACTCGGCTGCGCCGCGCATCACCCGCACGAGGCGGTTGAATTGCAGCAGCAGCCAGAACGCAATCACCGTGGCCGCCAGCGCCACGCCGCGCAGGCCGTAGGCGAACCAGCCGGCAGCCAGTGCCGCGGTGGCCAGCACCCAGCCGATCCACGGGTTCATAGCGTGCGCGCTAGGGAGATGGCCTGCTCAATGCGCTCCACCGCGTGGATCGTCAGGCCTTCGATCGCCTTCTTCGGCGCGTTCGCC
>JANYBE010000038.1 GCA_025360945.1 Rhizobacter sp.
GCCTGCGTTGCCCACCGCCGCAGCCTTCGACCACATGCCCACAGCCTTCGACCATTGAATTGAAGAGGGAAAGAAAGAGCCAAAACGACAGCCGGCCGACGGGTAACATTCCTTCGTGAGGCAACACGCCGGACTTGGTCATTGTCGCCAACCACTTGGCTTAACTGGAAGAACCTGTGGGCCTAACCGACAGGTGCTGCGGCTGTAACGGGTCGAGAGTCTCGCAGTGTGCGTGATTGCCACCGCCCTCTCGGGATTCCTTGCAGCAATGCTCAGCGAGTTCCAGTAGATCTGCTGCCTCGTAACGTGTATACGGGCGCAGTCTGGCTAGGCCCACGCTGGTGGTGAGCGGATGCTTGCGGGATCTGAAATTGTGCTCCACGGTCAATCGAAAAGACTCGGCAAGTTCGACCGAACTCGTCTGATCCATTCCGCGTCGCAGGACAGCAAAGACCCCGTCGCCGAGGTGCCCGAGCAGTCCGGACCTTCCGCATACCAGGCGCAATAGCTTGGCCACAGCGGGGAGAAGTTCGTCGTGGTTCTGCTGGGCTGCGTCAGAGGGGGCCCTGTCGACGCCAATCACAAACAGCGCCAGCGGCTCACCACTAGACTGGCACTCCGTGACGAGAAGTTCGAGCGCGATCACGAACGAGCTGCGGCTCGGCAGGAACGTTAGAAGTTCGCGGGATGCGGACAGGACCATAGGATTGTCTCCTCAGTGTCTGAACCGCATCTTGAATGGCCGAGTTCGCACGCCGAGTGAGCGAGACGCGTCTTCTTTTGTAGGAGCTCAGCTTAAGTGCTTGCAGAAATCCTCGACGGCGCTAGCCTCTCACCATAGTCAGGGCAGTCGTCTTTGGGAAACTCCAGTCCCGCAGGCTTCCCGAGACATGCCGCCGCGTAGTAGTCGTGAGCGTAGTGAAGTGCGAACATCTCCTGAATGAAAGCCCACGACGTGTGCCGTGGCGCGTGCAAGTGCGATGTGCTCGCTCTTGACGAGGCCGTGCATGTCGTGCACGACGACCAGTTCGCCAGCGATCGCGGCCAAGCCTGTAACCGTCGCCAGAACGAGCACATCCCTATCGCTCGTGCGGACGCATCGAATGCCCTGATCGTCGCTCATGAACTCGCGCGGGCTCGCGACGCCCCCCAACGTGGCATCGAAAGCGGCAGCCGTATGAGCACCGCGGCCGCGCGAGAGGGCCTATTGCAACTTCTACGCCGGCGGCCGAGTAGCGCCTCGAATCAATTCCGCCACCAAGTCTTTGCTAAGAACCGCTGCCGCGCTCCTAGGCACCTCGACGGGGAGCAAAGCACCCTTGTCGAACAGGAGTTGCAAGCGAACCTTCTCAACGCTGCCTGAGTCAACAACGGCGGCTGCGAGAACCTCCATCGCGGGCGCAAGTCCATCACGCGCCGCGCGCGCTCTTGCAGTCGTCGCGAGCAAAGCGATCGCCACATTTGGGGCCAATTCCGTCGTGATAGCAATTTCGAGTTCCGTCGGCTTGCCGTCAAGCAGGACCTCTGCCTTGAGGATCACCGCAGAGCCATTCGGCGCCGGAACGACTGCCTTGACACCTGACAACTCAATATCTGGCGGCATCGCGCTCTCCTATGGCCGCGACACAGGTACGGCATCCGCACCAAGTTCGCCTCGCATCGCCGCAGAAACCGCGTTTTCCTCTTCTGCGACCCTTCGCTTGGCATCTTGCAACCGTGCCTTTGCGTCGCCGAGACGCAGCAGGATGTGTGCCACGGTCGCACCCGTCGCCTGCACCCGAGGCCGTGTCACTTCATCGGAATTCATCCGGCCCGCCTTGATACTGCCAGCAACGAGCAGTGCGTTTGAATTCATGGCGATACTCCTAAGGACAGGGCTCAGGCACCGAGACTACTTGTCGTTGCGGCGTACAGGCAATGCGGGCCGGCGGGAACGCCTAGCGCGGTCTGGCTAGCGAGTCTGCGCTAGCGCACCGACATCGCGGCCGCCAGCGCGGATGGGCGTGGCGTGTGATCACCCACGCCGCACTGGCCCAGAAGACCCGGAAGACTCTCCTAGCTGCAAAGACGCGTGGACGTAGTTCTCGGCGGCGACTTCGGGCTCGAGGTCGGGACTGTCGTCATAGACCTGCATCGCATAGCGCATCGAACTCGCAATCTCTAGCGAAGGTTGTAACGAACCCAGTCGCCGAAGGAATCGACTGATCCACTGGGTCTCCCCCCGCGTCAGAATAG
>JANYBE010000043.1 GCA_025360945.1 Rhizobacter sp.
CTTCACTATGCCGCGCGGCGACTTCGAGCTGATCGCCCTGCTGAAGGAACGCGCACTGACCTTCAAGCGCCCGACGAAAAAGAGCGAGCTGCTACGAGCCGGGCTGCAGACACTCGCTGCCTTGAACCAGAAACAGTTGCAGACGGCACTCGACCGCCTGCCGTTGCTCAAGTCGGGCCGCCCGAAGAAGCTGCCACCCGCTGCGAAGGCTATCGGCGTCGAGTAGTCAGCGGTCGATCTCCATCAGGCACTTCGCGCGCGCTTCAAGCGCCTGCCTTCCACAGCCTGTAGTGATAGGTCGGGTTCTTGATCTGCGGGTAGACCGCTACCGTGCGGACGCTCACGATGGACTTCTGCTTGATCAGCTTGAGGAACCGCTGCAGCGTCACGACCTTGAGCAGGCCATCGTACCTCTGCGCCGCGGGGTGGTTGGGCGACTTCGCGCAAAGCGTCTGGATCCGGGCGAGCGTGACGTCGCAGACGAACCAGTCGGCCGCCACCGCCTCGCCATCGCCGTTTTCGCCGGAGCGCTTGCGGGGCCGCGAACTCCGGATCGCTGGCCACGTCGGTCGAGGTGGCCAGCGTGACGTCGTGACGCGCGATCAGCGCGCCGTCCCTGGTGACGACGATGTCGGGCTCGATCACGTCGGCACCCATTGCGATCGCCAGCGCGCAGGCCTTCAGCGTTTCCTCCGGGCAGTAGGCCGACGCGCCGCGGTGCGCGATCACGAGCGGCGCCTGGGCGTCCAGCGTGCCGAAGCCAGCAGGGTCGTCACTGCCGCCGCAGGCGGCGAATGCGGTCGCGCTGGCGAGCACCAGCGCAGACAGCGAGAGGCGATGCGGCGATGCGGCGAAGCACAATATCGACAGAATGTCGAGCAGCCATGGGGTACCTCGCGAGCGGGTCAAGCACGCCAGGCTGCAAACCGGACTTGAAAGCTTCGTGAAAGGCGCGTGCTACAACGCGCGACATGTCCAGCATGCACTTCGACCTGACCGACCTGCGCCTGATGGTGAAGGTGGCCGAGGCCAACAGCGTCACCGGCGGCGCTGAGGCCTCGCATCTGTCGACGCCGGCCGCCAGCACGCGCATCAAGAACCTCGAGGAGGGTATAGGCACCAGGCTGCTGGTGCGCACGCCGCAGGGCGTGACGCTGACACCGCCAGGCCAGGCTTTCGTGCACCACGCGCGGCTGGTGCTGTCGCAGCTCGAGCGCCTGCGCAGCGACCTGCAGGAGTACGCACTGGGCATCAAAGGCCACCTGCGCGTGTGGGCCAGCGCGACGGCCATGGGCGAATTCCTGCCGCCGGTATTGCAGACCTATCTGCGCGAGCACCCGGACGTCAACATCGACCTGCGCGAGCGCCTGAGCTTCGATGTGGTGCGCGCCGTCGGCGACGGCAAGATCGACATCGGCATCGTCAGCGGCTTTGAGCGCACCGAGACCTTGCAGGTGATCCCGTACCGGCGCGACCGGCTCGTGCTCGTCGTGCCGCCGGGCCACGCGATGGCGCAGGCGGCGTCGGTCGCGTTCGCCGACACGCTCTCCTTCGATCACATCGGCCTGGCCGAAGGCAGCGCGCTGCGCGCATTCCTGCAACGCATTTGCGACGAGCTGCACCGCACGCTGCAGCTGCGCATCGAGGTCAGCGGTTTCGAAGTTGCCTGCCGCATGGTCGAGGCCGGTGTGGGCGTGAGCGTGCTGCCGGAATCGGCCGCGCGCCGCCACGCGCAGGCGATGGCGCTCGCGATCGTGCCGCTGTACGACGCGTGGTCCTTGCGCGAGATGCACGTGTGCGTGCGCGACCTCGCGGCGCTGCCGGGCTTCGCGCAGGACCTGATCGCACTGCTGGTGGCCGACGCGGCGGGCGCGAAATCCGGCATCGTCTGACATTGCGCTTCACCATTTCGTACACAGGGGCGGCGGCACCGGGGCTAAGCTGGATCGACTCGCATGAACGCCTCGCTCGACCTCTTCCGCCTCTCCGACTCGTCGCCGGCGTCTGCGCGCGCGTTGCCGTTCAGGACGCTCATCGAGCGAGTAGAAATCATGCGTCTGCTCGCCGATACCAGCCTGGGCATCGAATACCTCGCAATCGACCATGCAAGCCAGACCGAGGTGACTCTCAAGGAGTACCTGCCTTCCCGCCTGGCGCGGCGCGAGGATCTCATCATGCTGCCGCAGACGAGGTCGGACGCCGCGGCGCTGGCGCTGGGCCTGCGGGCGTTCGTCGCCGAAGGTCGACTGCTTGCGCGCATCGACCACCCGGCGCTCATTCATGTGACCGACGTGATCGAGGCGAACGGCACGGCGTATCAGGTCACGCCACGCCACGGCGGCACGCACTTGCTGCAGGTGCGGCTGGAGATGGCCGGAGCACCCGACGAGCAGGCGTTGCGTGCGTTGCTCGATGGCCTGCTGGGCGCGCTCGACGCGCTGCATCAGCGCGGCTCGCTGCACGGCGCGGTGGCGCCAGGCAACATCTTGCTGTTGGCGGACGACCGACCCTTGCTGCTCGGCCCGAATCTGGCGCGGTCGAAAATCGCGAGCGGTCTGGTCGAGACCTTGATGGCCGCAGTCGAGCCGTCGTTCGCCGCACCCGAACAGCGACTGCCGTCGCAGACGCGGCCGATCGGCCCCTGGACCGACCTGTACGGCCTGGCCGAGACGATGCGCTTTTGCATCAGTGGCGCAATGCCGCCGCCGGCCGACGAACCACACGGTCGCGGATCGCGAGAGACGATGACGCCGCTGGTACAACGCCTGTTCGGTGACAGCGCTTCGGCGCACTACAGCAAGTCGCTGCTGGACGCGCTCGATGCGGCGCTGCAGGCCAACCCGGCCGCGCGGCCGCAAAGCGTCGCTGAGTTCCGCGCTGTGCTCGGCGCCGAGCCAGCGCCCATTGCGCCGCCGCACGAGGGCGGGCTCCGGGCCGCCAACTGTTTGCCTGTCCGCACGGCACCGCGCGCCGAGCCGGATTTCGAGATCGGCGGCATCTTGCCGCCACCCACGACGGCGCCTATCTCCACCGTGCCAGTCGAAGCGCCAACCGCCGCGGCACAGATCACGCTTTTCAGGCCGCCTCGCTCGCGACGCGGCGCACTGTGGGCAGGTGGCGCGCTGATGCTGCTGCTCGCCGCGGGCACCTACGGATGGAGGACGATCGACCAGTCTGTCCGGGTCGAGCTGCCGGCTTCGGTGGTTTCAGCGGTGGCGACGGATACGCCGATGGCCGCGACGCCCACACCGACGCCGGCGGCGGAGAAGGCAACCACACGCGTCGCGCCGGCCGTGTCGGCGCCCACACCCGTCCTCGCGGCACCTCCGAAGAAGGCCGCAGCCACCGCGAGCCCGGCCAGCCCCCGCGACGGGTGTGCAGGACGAACGCAGTTTGCGCTGTACCGCTGCATGCAGGCGCAGTGCGCGCAGCGCGGCTTGGCACGTCACCCGCAGTGCGAACACCTGCGTTCAACCGACAGCGTCGACTGAGCGCACCTCAGCAAGGATCGCCTGCGCGCGCAAGATCACCGGCTTGTCGATCATCTTGCCGTGCAGCGCGATGGCCGCGCCACCACTGGACTCGGCGATCGTCAGCACTTGGCGCGCCCAGGCCAGTTCGGCCTCGGCCGGGCTGAAGCTGCGGTTCACCGCATCGAGCTGGCGCGGATGAATGCACAGCTTGGCACCGAAACCCAGCCGGCGCGCGCGCTGCGCTTCGAGTTCAACCTCGGCCGCGTCGTCGATCGCGACGCATGGGCTGTCGATCGGCGACGCGATGCCGGCCAGGCGCGAGGCGAGCACGAGCTGCGAGCGAAAGTAAATCAGGTCGTCGAATCCAGCCCGCATGTTCAAGTCGAGCTGAAGATCGATCGCGCCGAAGGCCAGGCGCTGCACGCTGCCCACTTCCGCGATTGCGCGCAGTTGGTCGAACCCGGCAGCGGACTCGACCAGCGGCAGCAGCGGCACACCCAGCGCCAGCGCCGCGAGCGCGTCGGCGCGCTCGGCCTTGGCGACCATCACCGCGCTAACGCCGGGCTGGCGGCACAAGGCAAGATCGTCGTGATGCCAGGGCGTGTCGGCGGCGTTGATGCGCACGACGACCGGCCTGGCGGCTGACAGCCACGCACTCACGCTGCGCCGCGCGGCGTCCTTCTGATCCGGCGGCACCGCGTCTTCGAGATCGACGATGACCGCGTCGGCCGCACTCGCCAATGCCTTGTCGAAGCGCTCGGGCCGGTTGCCGGGGACGAACAAATACGAGCGCGGCGTCATCGCGTCACGCCTCCAGAAACTTCGTGACCGCCGGCGCATCGGCCAGCGACCAGACGCGTGCGATTACGCTGTGCATTTCGTCGCGAGTCGCGCCAGCGCGATACGCCGCCAATGCGAGCGCCTTGTCCTCGAGCTCGGCCCGGCTCAGCGTGTTGCCCGGATCGCCCTTGGGTTCGAGCACCTTGGCGTCGAAGCGCCGGCCATCCATCGTCTCGACGACGACCTTGCCAATCCAGCGGGCGGGATACGCGGCATCGACCTCGGGGTCGAGCTGCATCGTCACCTTGTCGTGCACCGCGCGCACGGCCGCGTCGCGCCAGTGGGTGTCAAACTCAGCCAGCCCGGCACGTTCGTGCACCGCGATCAGGCCGAGCACCGTGCCCATCGAGAACTTGGCCTGGTGCACGGTCTGCGGGTCGGTGACCGAGCCGAGCACATCGATCGCCGCCTGATGCACAAGCGTCGTGATCGCGCGAATGTCGCCCGCGGCCAGACGGTGTTCGCGCAGCAGGCGCTGCAACGCGTCCGCCGCCGGGTGCGTGTGCCTGCACGCGGCGTGCAACTTGAACGAGGTCTCGGCCAGCGCCCAGCGCGTGCCAAGGCCATCGGCGATGCGCGTCGCGTCGGCGTCGAGCGAGGTGCCGGCCGCGAGCCCCTTGGTGCCATCGAGGATGCGGCGCGCGCCGGTGAAGCCGTCCTGCGCCAGGTAGGCCGCGGTCAGGCCGGCGCCGGCGGCGTGCGCGGCGTGCAGCTGCTTCGAGTCGGCCGCGTCGCGCAGGAACTCCCACAACCCCGCCGATTGCGTTCCGGCCGAGCCGAACGCGTGGCGCATCTGCGCGGGCGTGAGCTTGAGCAGTCGGCCCACCGCCGCGGCAGCCGCGAACGTGCCGGCGGTGCCGGTCGTATGAAAGACGCGGTAGTGCGAACGGCCCAGAAACTAGCCGACGCGGATGCCCACCTCGTAGCCGGCAACGCACGCGGCGAGCAGCTCGCGGCCCGACGCGGCGATCGACTGCGCGACCGCCAGCGCTGCCGGGAACACGACCGTCGCCGGGTGGAACACTGAGCCGTTATGCACGTCGTCCTGCTCGGCGAAATGCGAGGCCGCCGCGTTCGCGGTCGCAGCGCCCAGCGGACTGACGCCGCGGCGATGGATCAGGATCTCGCTCGGGCCTTCGCTCGGCCCCATCGCCTCGATGAAACGCGCAATCGATTCGACCGGCCGCGCACCCTTGCCGGCGAGTGCCGAGGAGAACCAGTCGAGCAAGAGGTCTTCGGTGCGGCGCACGACGGCGTCGGGAATCGACTCGAACGCCAGGTCGGCAGCGAAGTTGGCAAGGGCCTGGGTCGGATCGGGTTCGTTCATCTCCATCTCCTTCATCATCGTCAAATCGCGCCTTCGGCGCGCATCTGCGCAATCTCGTTCGCCGCGAAGCCAAGTTCGGCCAACACAGCGTCCGTGTTTTGGCCTAAGGCCGGTACTGCGTCCATGCGCGGCTCGAAACTCTCGGGCATGCCCGGCGGCAACAGCGCCGGCATGGCGCCGTTCGGCGTGGCCACGCTGACCCAGCGCTCACGCGCTTTCAGCTGCGGGTGCGCCCACACATCGCGCATCGTGTTGACGCGCGCATTCGCGATCTGCGCCTCTTCAAGCCGCGCGACCACATCGTCGATGCCTAGGCTCGCGAAGGTGTCGGTGATGATCTTCTGCAGCGCCGGCTTTGCCGCGACGCGCTTGGCGTTCGAATTGAAGCAATCGTCGCCGGCGAGCTCGGGCCGGCGCAGCACCGAGGCGCAAAAGCCCTGCCACTCGCGCTCGTTCTGCAGGCCCAGCATCACGGTGCGGCCATCGCCCGCGGTGAATGGCCCGTAGGGGTAGATCGTCGCATGCGACGCGCCGGCGCGCGGTGGCGGCTCGGCGCCTTCGAACGCGTAGTACAGCGGGTAGCTCATCCACTCGGCCATGCTCTCGAGCATCGACACGTCGACGCGGCAGCCGCGGCCGGTCTTGCCGCGCTGGATCAGCGCCGCCATGATGTTGGTGTAGGCATACATGCCAGCAGCGATGTCGGCGATCGAGCAGCCGGCCTTGGCCGGCTCGTCGGGCGTGCCGGTGATTGAAAGGAAGCCGGCCTCGCTCTGGATCAGCAGGTCGTAGGCCTTCTTGTCGCGGTAGGGCCCGGGTCGCTGCGGGTCGTCGCCGTAGCCTGAAATGTCGCAGACGATCAGCGACGGATACGTCTCGTGAAGCGCCTGGAACGACAGGCCCAGCCGTGCGGCCGCGCCGGGCGCGAGGTTCTGCACCAGCACGTCGGCGTTCTTCAACAGGCGCGCGAGCACCTCGGGTGCATGCACGTGCTTCAGATCGAGCGTGAGGCTTTCTTTGGAGCGATTGGTCCAGACGAAGTGCGAGGCCTGGCCGTGCACGCGCGTGTCGTAGGCGCGCGCAAAGTCGCCGACGCCTGGCCGCTCGACCTTGATCACGCGCGCCCCCAGATCGGCGAGCTGGCGCGTGCAAAACGGCGCGGCGATCGCGTGTTCGAGCGTGACGACGGTGATGCCTTCGAGCGGCCGCATCAAAAGCTCCTCGGCAAGCCGAGGATGTGCTCGGCAACATACGACAGGATCAGGTTGGTCGAGATCGGCGCCACCTGGTACAGCCGGGTCTCGCGGAACTTTCGCTCCACATCGTATTCGTTCGCGAAGCCGAAGCCCCCATGGAACTGGATGCAGGCATTGGCCGCCTCCCAACTCGCCTTGGCCGCGAGGTACTTGGCCATGTTGGCCTGCGCGCCGCAGGGCTGGTGCGCGTCGAACAGGTTGCAGGCTTGCCAGCGCATCAGGTTCGCGGCCTCGACTTCGATGTAGCTTTCGGCGATCGGGAACTGCACGCCCTGGTTCTGGCCGATCGGCCGGCCGAACACGACGCGCTCGCCGACGTACCTGGTCACACGGTCGATGAACCAGTAGCCGTCGCCGATGCACTCGGCGGCGATCAGCGTGCGCTCGGCGTTCAGGCCGTCGAGAATGTACTTGAAGCCCTGGCCCTCGGTGCCGATCAGGTTCTCGGTCGGGATCTCGAGGTTCTCGAAGAACAGCTCGTTGGTCTCGTGGTTGACCATGTTCGCGATCGGGCGCACCGTCATGCCGCTCTTCTCGGCCAGGCGAAGGTCGACCATGAAGATCGACATTCCTTCGCTTTTCTTCTTCACGTCGACGAGCGGCGTGGTGCGCGCCAGCAGAATCATCCACTCGGAATGCTGGATGCGCGAGATCCAGACCTTCTGGCCATTGATCACATAGCGGTCACCGCTCTTGGTCTTTACCGCGGTGGTCTTGATCTTGGTCGTGTCGGTACCGGTGCTTGGTTCGGTTACGCCCATCGATTGCAGCCGCCATTCGCCGCTCGCGATCTTCGGCAGGAAGAGCTGCTTTTGCGTCTCGCTGCCGTGGCGCAGCAGTGTGCCCATGTTGTACATCTGGCCGTGACAGGCGCCGGAGTTACCGCCGCTGCGGTTGATCTCCTCCATCACGACCGTCGCTTCGGCGAGACCCAGGCCCGAGCCGCCGTAGTCGCTCGGAATCATCGCGGCGAGCCAGCCGGCTTTAGTCAGCGCTTCGACGAAGGCCTCCGGATAGCCACGCGCCGCGTCGACCTTGCGGTGGTACTCGTCGGGGAACTCAGTGCACAGCGAACGCACCGCGTCGCGGATGTCCTGGTATTGGTCGGTGGTGTTCTTCAGCATGGAGTTGGCTCTTGTTTCAGGCGACCACGGCACGTGCGCTCATCGCGAGCTGGCCGAGGTGGTTGCGTGCCCACAGCGCGACGCTGCCGTGCGCTTCGCGCTTGCCGCACACGGTGAACGGGTGGATGTCGAACAGCGGACTCGTCGCCTTGAAGTCGAACTGCCTCAGCAGTGCATCCGGCAGCTCGCGCCGCAGCAGGTCGACAAGCAGCGTCGCGATCAACGGCCCGTGCACGACCAGGCCGGGGTAGCCCTCGACGTCGGTGATGTAGCTGCGGTCGTAGTGGATCCGGTGGCCGTTGAATGTCAGCGCCGAATAGCGGAACAGCAACACCGGGTCGGGCTTGATAGCGCGGCTGAATTGCTCGTCGGTCGCCGCCTGCGGGGGCACCGGTGTCACCGCGCCGGGGTCGGGGTTACCGCGGTAGACGATGTCGTGTTCCTCGGTCACCGCCACGCCTTGGGCATTCAGGATCTCGTGCGCGACCCTGACGAACACGAGCGCGCCGCTGCGCCCCTGCTTGGCGTCGACCTGCGTGATTGTCGAGCGCCGCGTCATCGCCTCGCCGACCCGGATCGCGTGCGCGAAGCTCAGGCGCCCGCCGGCCCACATGCGACGCGGCAGCGGCACCGGCGGCAGGAAGCCGCCGCGCAACGGGTGGCCATCGGCGCCGATCTCGCGCTGCAGTGCCTGCGGCAGGAAGTACAACCAGTGCGCGAGCGGTGGCAGCGCCGTGCCGTCAGTCGGCGTCGAGTCGTCGGCGCGATCCAGCGTCGCGATCAGGCCGGCCAGCGGCGCGGCGGTGACGACATCGTCGCGCTGCTCGGTGCGGCCGACCCAGTCGCGCAGAAGGTCCAGGGGCATTCCAGTGGTGTTCATGGCCGAAGCTTGCGTCATGCAAGGCGCCACTGCAATTTGCGATTCGCGAACAGGCCGTTCCATGCTGGTTAACCCGGTGGAATTCGCCGTGGCTTAACGGGGTCTTCGTGTTTCGCCAATTGTCGAAGCGGCGCGGCGCAGGCACAGTCGTGCACAGTTCAAACTCGATCCTCCGGAGACCTGTTCCCATGACCCGACCTCTCGCTCAATCGCTCACTCGCCGCGCGCTGGTGGCAGCCGCCGGTCTGGCGGCCGTCGCGCCGCTGGTGCGCGCGCAAGCGCCCATCGTCATCAAGTTCAGTCACGTCGTCACGCCCGACACCCCCAAGGGCAAGGGCGCTGAGCGCTTCAAGCAGCTGGCCGAAGAGCGCAGCAAGGGTCGCGTGAGGGTCGAGGTTTACCCGAACAGCCAGCTCTACAAGGACAAGGAAGAACTCGAGGCGCTGCAACTCGGCTCGGTGCAGATGCTCGCACCGTCGCTCGCCAAGTTCGGCCCGCTGGGCGCGCGCGAGTTCGAGGTCTTCGACCTGCCATTCATGTTCAGCGACACGGCCTCGTTCCGCGCCGTGACCGAAGGGCCGGTCGGCCGCGGCCTGCTGGCCAAGCTCGAGCCCAAGGGCATCAAAGGTCTGGCGTACTGGGACAACGGCTTCGACATCATGACGTCGAACAAGCCGCTGCATCACGTGGCCGAAGTGAAGGGCCTGAAGATGCGCATCCAGAGCTCCAAGGTGCTCGAGGCCAACATGCGTTCGCTCGGCGCACTGCCGCAGGTGATGGCGTTTTCGGAGCTGTACCAGGGCCTGCAGTCGGGCGTGGTCGACGGCTGCGAGAACACGCCGTCCAACGTCTACACGCAAAAGCTCCACGAGGTGCAAAAGCACGTGACGATCTCGAACCACGGCCACATCGGCTACGCCGTTGTCGTCAACAAGAAATTCTGGGACGGCCTGCCGGCCGATCTGCGCACCATCCTCGACGGCGCAATGATCGATGCGACGACATACGCCAACGCGATCGCCGACACCGAGAACATGGACGCGCTCGAGAGGATTAAAGCGAGCGGCAAGAGCACTGTCTACAAGCTGAGCGCGGCCGAGACGAACGAGTGGAAAAAGGCGATGTTCGTCGTCCACAAGGAGATGGAAGAGCGCATCGGCAAGCAGACGATCCTGACGATGCAAAAGGCCGCCGGCTTCGTCGCGCCGAAGTAGCTGGGCCTGCGTCTGCGTCGCGCGGGGCCATCACCCTGCCAACGCCGATTCCGGCCTGTGAGCCGGGCATGGTTCATGCTGTGCACTTACTAGTATACCAACGAGAGCACCAAGACGCAGCATGGACCCGACGACCGCCCTGCTCACGCTGGCCGACTGGCGGCGCGCGTACCGCGAGGGCGCGTCGCCGCGCTCGCTGCTGGTCGCGCTGGCCGAGCGGCTGCGCCGCGACAGTCCCGCGGAGGCCTGGATCACGCGCACCGATGCCGACGCCCTGGCGGCCCAGATCGGTGCGCTCGAAGCGCGACTGGCACAGCACCTGGATCGGGCCACGGCGCTGGCCACGATGCCGCTGTTCGGCGTGCCGTTCGCGGTCAAGGACAACATTGACGTGCTGGGCTTGCCGACCACGGCGGCCTGCCCGGCGTTCGAGCGCGAGGTCGCGGCGCATGCGACAGCGGTGGCGCGACTTGTCGATGCAGGTGCGGTGTGCCTGGGCAAGACCAACCTCGACCAGTTCGCCACCGGCCTGGTCGGCGCGCGCTCGCCCTACGGCCGGCCGAGCAGCACCTTCGCGGCCGAGCGCATCAGCGGCGGCTCGAGCTCGGGCTCGGCAGTCGTCGTGTCACGCGGCGACGTGCCGTTCGCCCTGGGCACCGACACGGCCGGCTCGGGGCGCGTGCCCGCGGGCTTCAACAACATCGTGGGACTCAAGCCGACGCCAGGTCGGGTGAGTTGCGCCGGCGTGCTGCCAGCGTGCCGCAGCATCGACTGTGTCTCGGTGCTGGCCCTCAACGTCGCCGATGCCGCACAGGTGCTGGCAGTCATCGAAGGGCCGGACATAGCAGATGCTTACAGCGCGTTCGCGGCAGGCGCGGCGCGGTTCGGTGCCACGTTGCGCGTCGGCGTCCCGCGCGCGCCGATCATCGCCGGCAACATCGGCTACGCCGCCGCGTTCGAGCGGGCCGTCGCGCAGCTCGGAGCGCTCGGCCACCGCGTCGTGCCCATCGACTTCACGCCCTTGCACGCGGTCGCCGAACTGCTCTACGGCGGCCCATGGGTGGCCGAACGCCACGCCGTCGTGCAGCCGCTGATGGACCACAACCCCACCGCGCTCGACACCACCGTGCGCCAGGTGATCGCGCGCGCGAACGAGTTCAGCGCCACCGACGTCTTCCGCGCGCAATACGTCTTGCGCGAGGCACAGCGCGACTGTGCCGCGCTGTGGCAGCAGGTCGATCTGCTGATGGTGCCGACCGCGCCCACGCACCCGACGCACGTGGCCATCGATTTCGACCCGCTGGGCGCGAACGCGCTGCTCGGCACCTATACCAACTTCGTCAATCTGCTCGGCTGGTGTGCGCTCGCGCTGCCGGCCGGCTTTGCCGACCATGGTCTGCCGTTTGGCGTGACCTTCATCGCACCGGGCGCGGCAGATGCGGCGCTCGCGCGCTTCGGCCAGCAGTGGGAAGCGCACGTGCAGCCGCAGCTGGGCGCGACCGGCCGGGCGTTCGCCGCAGCTGACGCCGAAACCGCAGCGCCCTGGCCCGAGAGCACCCCCACGTTGCCGATCGCTGTCGTGGGCGCGCATCTTGCCGGCTTGCCGCTCAACAGCCAGCTCACCGAGCGCGGCGCAACGCTGCGCGAGGTGACGCGCACCGCGCCGCACTACCGCCTCTTCGCGCTGCCGGACACGACGCCCCCAAAGCCCGGCCTGCTGCGCGTCAACGATGGGGGCGCCGCGATCGCGGTCGAGGTGTGGGACCTGCCGATCGCCGCAGTGGGTTCGTTTCTTGCGTTGATCCCATCGCCGCTGGGTCTGGGCTCGCTCGAACTCGCCGATGGCCGCCATGTTCACGGCTTCGTCTGCGAAGCGCACGCGCTCGCCGGTGCCCGCGATGTCACCGCGTTCGGTGGCTGGCGCGCATTTCTCGGCAGCGGTACGTCGACCCGAATCTTCTCGAGCATCACACCGGAGTCGCCATGAAGCCATTCGACACCTCCCGCCGCCGCCTGCTGACATCCGCCGTATCGGGCACCGCACTCGCCAGCCTGGGCGTGCCCACCTTGGTGCGCGCCCAGGCCGTGAAGCTGCGCGTCGGCTACTGGCCGGTGGCGGCCGGGCTGCCGTTCTTCGCCGCGGTCGACAAGGGCTACTTCAAGGAGGCCGGCGTCGAGGTTGAGCCGCTCAAGTTCGCTGGCGCGCAGCAAGTGATGGAGGCAATGCTGTCGGGCCGCTGTGACGGCAGCGCCAACGGCACCGGCTCGGCCAACTTGGCGATCGGTGAGATCGCGCAGCCGGGCCTATTCAAGATTTTCGCAACCAATCCGAGCAACGCGCAGCACGTGCTCGAAGAATTCCTGCTGCCCAAGGATAGCCCGGTCAAGAACTTTGCCGATCTGAAAGGCAAGCGCGTCGCGTCGGGCCCTGGCATCCAGAACGTGACGCTGGCCAAGACCATACTCGAGCGCGCCGGCGCCGGCGCCGCTGCGATCGCGGTCACCGAGCTGCCGATCGGCCAACATGTGGCGTCGCTTGCGGCCGGGCAGGTCGATGCGGTTTACACGTTGGAGCCGACCGGCACCGTCGGCCGCCTGAACGCCACGACGCGCGTGCTCGAGGCCGGCGTCGTCGCGCACTACATCCTCGGCGACCCGATGGCGCCGTGGCACGGCGGCGCGGCCAGCGTGACCACCGAGTTCATCAAGAAGAACCCGGCCGAGACCAAGAAGTACATCGCCGCCTACGCGCGTGGCGTCGAACTTGTGAGAACCAAGCCCGACGAGGCGCGCAAGTTCATGAAAGGCTACACCGCGATCGAGGGGCCGCTCGCCAACGAGGTGCCGCTGGCCTCGTACATGCTCTACAACGAGTTCAAGCCGAGCGACGTCGCCTACTTCCAGAAGTTCTACGACCTGTTCGCCGACAAGGGTATCTTCGAGAAGAAGGTAAGCGTCGAGCCGCTGATGTTCAAGGGCTGAACCATGGCCGCCCCGACCGCATCCGTCAAGCCCGGCCCGGACTGGGGCCGCTGGCTGCCCCTTATTGGCCCGATCGCGCTGTTTCTGCTCTGGGACCTGGTCGTACGCGCCGGCCTGATCAAGGTCATCCTGCTGCCCACGCCTTGGGCCACTATTCAGGCGCTGGTCACCGGCCTGGCGGGCGGCCCGCTGCTGCTGGATTTCGGCGTGACGGTGCTGCGCACGCTCGAGGCCTTCGTGATCGCCGCCGTCGTCGGCGTGCCGCTGGGCGTGCTGCTGGGCAGCAACGAGAAGGCCTACCGAAGCGTCGAGTTCCTGATCGACTTCTTTCGCTCGACGCCGTCGAGCGCGCTGATCCCTCTGTTCTTGCTGATCTTCGGCGTGTCAGATATCAACAAGGTCGCGATCGCCGCGTTTGGCGCGTGGCTGATCGTGCTTTTCAACAGCGCTTACGGCGTGATCAATGCGCGCAAGCAGCGCGTTATGGCAGCGCGCGTGATCGGTGCGTCGCGCTGGCAGATCTTCAAGGACGTGCTGATCTGGGAGAGCCTGCAGCCGACCTTCGTCGGGCTGCGATCGGCGGTGTCGATGGCACTCGTGATCGTGATCGTCGCCGAGATGTTCATCGGCTCCGACACCGGCCTGGGCCACCGCATCATCGACGCGCAGCAGGTGCTGAACGTGAAGAGCATGTACGCCGCAATCCTCGCGGCCGGCGCGCTGGGCTACGCGCTGAACATCCTGTTTCTGATTGCGGAACGCAGGATCGTCCACTGGAGCGGGAGGTAGCCGTGAGCGCCGTATTGAATGCCGCGGTGATTGCCGATGCACCGGTGCGTCCGTTCGAGCCCGGCCCCACCGGCACGCACATCACGATCCGCGGGCTGACGAAGTATTTTGCCGGCTGGCCGCTGTACGAGAACTTCAACCTCGACATCCCGAAGCACAAGATCGTCTCCGTCTTCGGCCCCAACGGCTGCGGAAAGTCGACGCTGATCAACATGATCGCCGGGCTGATCCCTATCGACTCGGGGCAGATCCTCTTCGACGGCAAAGGCCTAAAGGACACCAAGATCGGGTACGTGTTCCAGAACTACCGCGAGGCGATGTTTCCGTGGATGCGCACGATCGACAACATCGCCTATCCGCTCAAGCTCGAGGCCCGCGGCAAGGCCGAGGTCGACCGGCGCATGGCCGAGCTGGTTGCGTCCTTCGACGTCAAGTTCGACCTAAACCGTTACCCGTACGAACTGTCAGGCGGACAGCAGCAGACCGCGTCGATCATGCGTGCGCTCGCGCCGGGGCCGGAGGTGCTGTTCCTCGACGAGCCGTTCTCGGCGCTCGATTTCGAGATGACCTTGTTCATCCGCGAGAAGCTGCAGGAGGTGTTCATGCACACCGGCACAACGATGCTGCTGGTCTCGCACGACCTCGAGGAAGCCGTCTACCTCGCCGACGAGGTTCTGCTGCTGACCAAGCGCCCGACCAGGGTGGCCGAGATCTTGCAGTACGCTGATGCGCGCCCGCGCACCGTGGCGACGCTGTCCGAGCCCAGCTTCATCGCTGCGAAGAAGCTCAGCCTTGAAATCTTCCAGCGCGAGGTGCGGCGCTGACCGGAGCCACCGTTGATGACGCCGCCAGAGATCGAAGCCTATGTGGACGCGGCCGCCGCCGCGCTGAAACTGCCGCTGTCGCCGCTGCACCGGCCAGGCGCGCTGCAGTATTTCGCACTCGCGATGAGCATGGCGGAGCTGGTCGCCGCGCACCCGCTCACCCTCGAGGATGAACCGGCCGGGGTCTTCGTGCCGATCGCGCCCGCCGGTCGCAGCGCATGAATCCGGCCGGGTTGCTACTACGCGGTGCGGGTGACGTCGCCGAGGCGGTGCGTGGCGATCAGGTCAGCGCCACGGCGCTTGCCCATGCCAGCCTGGAACGCATCGCGCAGACCGAGCCGCAGATCAACGCGTTCACCGATGTGACCGCGCGCCGCGCGTTGGCCGCCGCCGCTGCGCTCGACGCGCGCCTGGCCGTCGGTGACAACACGGCGCGCGCGCTGTCGCTGCTCGGCGTGCCGTTTGCCGTGAAGAACCTGTTCGACGTCGCCGGCCTCACGACACTGGCCGGCTCCAAGGTCGAACGCGGCCGCCCCGCGGCCACCTGCGACGGCCCACTCATCAAACGCATGCAGGCCGCGGGCGCCGTGCTGGTCGGCGCGCTGAACATGGACGAATACGCCTACGGTTTCACGACCGAAAACACGCACGAAGGACCGACCCACAACCCGCATGATCTGGCGCGCATCGCCGGGGGCTCGTCAGGTGGCTCGGCTGCGGCGGTGGCTGCAGGTCAGGTGCCGATCACGCTCGGCTCCGACACCAACGGCTCGATTCGTGTGCCCGCATCGTTGTGCGGCGTCTTCGGTCTCAAGCCGACCTATGGCCGGCTGCCGCGCAACGGCAGCTACCCTTTCGTCGCCAGCCTCGACCACCTCGGGTCGTTCGCGCGCAGCGTGCGCGATCTGGCGCTGACCTTCGATGCGATACAGGGCTTCGATGCGCGCGACGCCGCGTGCGTGAACCGACCCGTCGAGCCGACCGCGGCATTGCTCGCGCAGGGCACGCGTGGCCTGCGCATCGCCACGCTGGTCGGTTACTTCAACGAGTACGCTCAACCCGAGGCGCGGGCCGCGGTCGCGCGGGTGGCGGCGGCCCTGTGCGTGACGCGCACGGTCGAGTTGCCCGAGGCCGCGCGCGCCCGCGCCGCGGCCTTCATCATCAGCAATGCCGAAGCCGGGGCGTTGCACCTGCCGGATCTGCGCACACGCGCCGATGATTTCGAGCCACTGTCGCGAGATCGCTTGCTCGCCGGTGCGCTGCTGCCCGCCGCGTGGGTGATGCAGGCACAGCGGATGCGACGCTGGTTCGCGCGGCAAGCGGCCGAGCTGTTCAAGGATGTCGATGTACTGCTCGCGCCGGCCACACCGTGCGTCGCGCCAGAGATCGGCACTGAGTGGCTGACGATCAACGGCCAGCGCCTGCCCGCACGCGCTAGCCTCGGCTTGCTGACGCAACCGATCTCATGCATCGGCCTGCCGGTGTGCGCGGTGCCGGTCTGGGGCTGTCATACGCACCTGCCGATCGGCGTGCAGGTGATCGGCGCGCCGTGGCGTGAGGATCTGGTGCTGCGCGTCGCGTTTGCGTTGCAACAACAAGGCGTGGCGACGGCGCCGATCGCCACGCTGGAGGCCGCGTGATCGTCAACATTCCCGAGGTGCTGGCCGAAGTGACCGCGGTGTTCGCGCGCTATGAAGACGCACTCGTGAACAACAACGTCGAGGTGCTCGACAAACTGTTCTGGAATTCGTCGATGACGATCCGCTATGGCGCGAGCGAGAACCTGATCGGCTACGCCGCGATCCAGGCCTTTCGAGCCGCACGACCGGCGACCGGACTCGCACGGCGCTTGTCGAACACCGTGATCGCGACCTACGGGCAGGACACTGGCGTCGCGATGACCGAGTTCCATCGCGAGGGGAGCACGCGCATCGGCCGCCAGAGCCAGACCTGGGTGCGCCTGCCCGAGGGCTGGCGCGTGGTCGCGGCGCACGTTAGTCTCATCGATGGCTAAGATCGCGGCAATGACCAAGACCTCCTTGTTGCCCGCCGCCAGAGCGAATTTGGCGGAGCAGGTCTACGCGACGCTGAAGGCGCAGATTCACGACTTCCAGCTCGTTGCCGGCGACCGTTTCTCCGAGGCCGAGCTCGGCGCGCGCCATGGCGTGAGCCGCACGCCGGTGCGCGAGGCACTGTTCCGGCTGCGCAACGAAGGCTTTCTCGATGTCGAAGCCAAGCTCGGCTGGTTCGTCAAGACGATCGACTTCGCGAAGCTAGAGCAGCTCTACGACCTGCGAGTCGTGCTCGAAATCTCCAGCGTGCAACGTCTGTGTGCGCGCGCTGAGGACCCGCCCGAGCTCGACGCGCTGAAGAGCATCTGGCTCGTGCCGATGGCCGAGCGCCTGACCGACGCGCGACAGGTCGGTGCGAACGACGAACAGTTTCACGCCACCTTGGTGCGCGCCGCCGGCAACGACGAGATGGCGCGCGTGCACTGGGACGTGACCGAACGCATCCGCATCATCCGCCGGCTCGATTTCACGCGACCGGACCGCATCGAGGCGACCTACACCGAGCATGCGAAGATCCTGCGCGCTGTGATCCAGCGCAAGGCCGATCAGGCGCAGCTGCTGCTGAAGGCGCACATCGAGCAGAGCAAGGCCGAGGTGCGCAAGATCACGTTGCACACGCTGCACGAGGCGCGCCGGCACCTGAGCGCCTGAGGCGCGCTCGCCCTGCGATCGGCGGGCACGAGTTTTGCTGCATTCTGATTGGTATACCACTGCGTGCACCAAAGTGCGACGCGGCCCAACCCTCGCGGAGAAAACTTCATGACGAATCCTCTCGACGCCTCACGCCGACGCTCGCTGGCACAGCTTTCGGCCCTGTCGCTCGCCTCGCTCTCGCCGTGGGCGCTGCGCCAGGCCGCGGCGCAAACACCCCTGACCGTCGGCGTGATCTACGTCGGCCCGCGCGACGACTTCGGCTACAACCAGGCGCAGGCCGCCGCCGCCGCGGAGATGAAGAAGTTGCCCGGCGTCAAGGTCGTCGAAGAAGAGAACGTGCCGGAGACCGCGGCCGTCACGAAGACCATGACCGGCATGGTCAAGCAGGACGGCGCGAAGCTGCTGTTCCCCACGTCCTTCGGTTACTTCGACCCATACATGCTGGGGATGGCCGCAAAGGAAGCCGACGTGCGCTTCTCGCACTGCGGGGGCATGTGGACCGAAGGCAAGCACCCGAAGAACACCGGTAGCTATTTCGGCTACATCGACGAGTGCCAGTTCCTGAACGGCGTGATCGCCGGCCATATGAGCAAGAGCAAAAAACTCGGCTTTGTCGCGGCCAAACCGATCCCGCAGGTGCTGCGCAACCTCAACGCGTTCACGATGGGCGCGCGCTCGGTCGATCCGAAGATCACGACCACGGTGATCTTCACCGGCGAGTGGTCGATGCCGGTGAAGGAAGCCGAGGCCACGAACAGCCTCGCCGACCAGGGCGTCGACGTGTTCACGATGCACGTGGACAGCCCGAAGGTGATCGTCGAGACTGCCGCGAAGCGCGGCAAGATGGTCTGCGGCTACCACGTCAGCCAGGCCAAGCTCGCCCCTGCCGCGTACCTCACCGGTGCCGAGTGGAACTGGACCACCGCGTACAAGACCATCATCGACGCCGCCCAGACCGGCAAGCCGCACCCGAACTTCCTGCGCGGCGGGCTTCAGTCCGGCTACGTGAAGATGTCGCCCTACGGCGCGATGGTGCCGGACCCGGCCAAGAAGATGGCCGACGACATTAAGGCCAAGATGACCGCGGGCGCGTTCGACATTTTCGTCGGCGGGCTCAAGAGCAACAAGGGTGTGGTCGTCGTGCCGACGACGCTCAAACAGACCGACCCGGCGCTCGAGGGCATGAACTATCTCGTCGAAGGCGTGATCGGATCCGTCTAGTCCCACGCCGGAGCGGGCCATGCACAGATCCGTCATCGATGCATTGCTGCCGATCGGTGCGCTGATCGGCGCACTGCTGCTGTTCGGCCTGTTCGTCTGGGTCGGCGGAGTGAGCCCGACCGACACCTGGCTGCTGCTGTTCAAGGGTGCGTTCGGCGACTGGTTCTCGTGGCAGAACACGCTGACGCGCGCTGCGCCGCTGATGCTCACCGCGCTGTGCGTGGCGCTGCCGGCGCGCGCTGGCCTGATCATCATCGGCGGCGAAGGTGCGCTCGTGCTCGGCGGCCTGGCCGCAGCGGCGGTGCCATACCTGATGCCGCTGCCAGGCAACGTTATCGGCACAGTGATCGTCTGCGCCGCCGGCTGCGCGCTCGGCGCGGCGTGGGTTGCGCTGGCTGGTGCACTTCGGCAATACCGCGGCGTCAACGAGACCATCAGCAGTCTGCTGCTCGCGTACACCGCGATCGCGATCTTCAAGCAGCTCGTAGAAGGCCCGATGCGCGACCCGGCGACGTTGAACAAGCCTTCGACGCGCACGCTTGACGAGGCGATCCGCATCGGCGGCATCTTCGGCTCGGATGTGCACTGGGGCTTCGTGATCGGCGTCGTCGCGTGCATCGCGCTGGGCCTGTGGCTCGCGCTCACGGCGCGTGGCTTCTCGGTGCGCGTAGTCGGCGGCAACCCGCGCACCGCGCAGCTGGTCGGGCTGCCAGCGAGCAGGTTGATCCTGCTGGCGTGTTCGCTCGGGGGCGGCTGCGCAGGACTGGCCGGTGCGATCGAAGTGGCCGCTGTGCACACGAACGCGAACGCGTCGCTGATCGCCGGCTACGGCTACGCGGGCATCCTGGTTTCGTTCATCGCGCGGCACTCGCCCGTGGCGATCATTCCCGTCGCGATCCTGTTCGGCGGCTTCGGCGCGGCGGGCAGCCTGCTGCAGCGCCGGCTTGGCTTGCCCGATGCGTCGGTGCAGGTGCTGCAGGGAATAGCGTTCGTGCTGATCCTCGGCAGCGAGGCATTGCGCGGCGTCGACTGGAAGGCGGCGGGCGAACGCTTCCGGCGCTCCATGCTGCCGCGTGAAGTGCCGCTGAACAGCACGGTGAAGCCCACATGAGCGCCGCGCCCGGCCGCGCGAAACAACCGAGTGTCCCCTGGGGCGAGCGGCCGCGGTACGCCGCAGCCGAGGGGCAGACATCGTGAGCGAGATCCTGCTGCCCTTCCTCGCCGCGATTCTCGGCGGCGCGCTGCGCGTCGGTGTGCCCTTTCTGTTCGTGAGCCTCGGCGAGTGCTTGACCGAAAAGTCCGGTCGCATCAACCTCGGCCTCGAAGGGGTGCTGGTGCTGTCGGCGATGGCCGCTTTCGGTGGCTCGTACCTAAGCGGCTCGCCGTGGATCGGCGTGCTCGTCGCCGCCGCGACCGGCGCTGCGCTCGCGCTGCTGCACGGCCTGCTTTGCTCGCTGCCGCGCGTCAACGACGTCGCTACCGGCATCGCACTGATGCTGCTCGGCACTGGCCTCGCGTTCTACCTCGGCAAGCCGCTGATCCAGCCGCAAGCCATGCAGCTGCCGCCGCTCGCGCTTGGGAGCTGGAGCGACTCGGCGCTGTTCCAGTCCGCGCTGCAGGTGAACCCGCTGCTCCCGCTTGGGCTGCTGCTCGCGGTCGGCATGTACTGGGGCTTCGCGCGCACGCGCTGGGGCTTGCTGGTGCGGCTGGCGGGCGACTCGGCGAGCGCTACCAAGGCGCTCGGCTACTCGGTCAACGGCATTCGCATCGCGGCCACCGCCGCGGGCGGCGCGATCGCCGGACTCGGCGGCGCGTCGCTGACACTGTTCTACCCGGGCAGCTGGAACGAAGGCATCTCCAGCGGCCAGGGTCTGATCGCCGTCGCGCTCGTCATCTTTGCGCGCTGGAGCCCGCTGCGCTGCGTCGGTGCGGCGCTGTTGTTCGGTGGTGCTGGCGCGATCGGCCCGGCACTGCAGTCGATCGGCATCAGCTCGGGCTACAACTTGTTCAGCGCGGTGCCGTACGTGCTGACGCTGGTGATCCTCGTGATCAGCTGCCGGCCCGGCAAGGTGGCCGATGGCAGCCCGGGCGAACTATCTTCGGCGAGGTGATCGAGATGGCGACGACCACGTTCATCAACGCGAACCCGTACCCGTGGCCGTACAACGGCGACCTGCGCCCGACGAACACCGCACTCGTCGTGATCGACATGCAGACCGACTTCTGCGGCGTCGGCGGCTACGTCGACAAGATGGGTTACGACCTCACGCTGACGCGCGCGCCGATCGAGCCGATCAAGACGCTGATGGGTCGGATGCGCACGCTCGGCTTTCATATCATCCACACCCGCGAAGGGCACCGCCCCGATCTGTCGGACCTGCCTGACAACAAGCGCTGGCGATCGCGCCGCATCGGCAAAAACGGCGTCGGCATCGGCGACGACGGGCCCTGCGGCCGCATCCTGGTGCGCGGGGAACCGGGCTGGGCCATCATCGACGAGCTCGCGCCGTTGCCCGGCGAGATCGTCATCGACAAGCCCGGCAAGGGCTCGTTTTGCGCGACCGACCTCGAGCTCATTTTGCGCACCCGTTGTATAGAAAACCTGCTGCTCGCCGGCATCACCACCGACGTCTGCGTGCACACGACGATGCGCGAGGCGAACGATCGCGGCTTCGAGTGCCTGCTGCTGTCGGACTGCACCGCCGCGACCGACCATGGCAACCACCTTGCCGCATTGAAGATGGTGACGATGCAAGGCGGCGTGTTCGGTGCGGTCGCGGCGTCAGCCGCCGTACTGGAAGGGCTCGCGACATGACGGCACCACTCGCCCCAAAGCCGCCCGCCACTGGCGCACTCACGCTCGAGACCTTCGACCTCATCAAGCGCTTCGGCAGCTTCACCGCGATGGACGCCGTCAGCATGACCGTGGCCGCCGGCTCGGTGCACGCGTTGCTCGGCGAGAACGGCGCCGGCAAAAGCACGCTGGTGAAATGCGTCGCGGGATCGCAGCGCCCCGAAGGGGGGGCCATCATGATCGACGGCCGCGAGCACGTCATCGCCACGCCGGTGATCGCGCGCGCGCTCGGCATCGGCATGGTGTACCAGCACTTCACGCTCGCGCCCGGCATGAACGTGGCCGAGAACCTGCTCCTCGCCGGCGGCCGCACGCCAGCGCTGATCGACTGGAAGAAGGAGCGCGCAGCGCTGCTGGCTTTTCTGGAGACGACGCCGTTCAAGCTCGACCTCGACGCGACGCCGGCGGGCCTCGCGGCGGGCGAGAAGCAGAAGCTCGAATTGCTGAAGCAGCTGTACCTGAAACCGCGCCTTCTGATTCTCGATGAGCCCACCTCGGTGCTCACGCCGCAGGAGGCCGACGAAGTCCTCACCTACGTGCGCGCCGTGGCGAAGCGCGGAGAATGCACGGTGCTGATGATTACGCACAAGTTCCGCGAGGTGATGGCGTATGCCGACGAGGTCACGGTGCTGCGCCGCGGCAAGCGCGTGCATGGCGCGCAGGTCGCGGGCACGACGCCCGAGCAGCTCGCGCAGGCAATGATCGGCGACTCGGCCGCGAGCGCATCGGCCCTCGTCGCCGAAGGCAGCGCGGCCCCACGCGCAGCGACGCGCTTCGACGCCCCGATCGCGCTGCAGGTCGAGGGGCTCGGCGCGATGGGCGACCGCGGCACGTTTGCGGTGCAGGGGCTGAACCTGCACGTGAAACGCGGCGAGATCCTCGGCATCGCCGGCGTCTCGGGCAACGGCCAGCGCGAGCTGGTCGAAGCCCTGGTCGGACAGCGACCGCGCACCACCGGCACGGTGCGCGTGGTCGGCGAGCCCTACATGGCGCGTCGCTCGGAGAACCGCATGCTGCAGCTGCGCGCGCTGCCCGAGGAACCGTTGCGCAATGCCTGCGTCGGCGAGCTCAGCGTGGCGCAGAATATGGCGCTGCGCGACTTTGATGTCGCGCCGCTCAGACGCGGTGGCTGGTTGCGTTTCGGCGCGTGGCGCGAACGCGCGCGGGCGTGGATCACCGAATACGGTGTGAAGACGCGCGGCGAGAACGCGCCGATCGCGAGCCTCTCGGGCGGCAACGTGCAACGCGCCGTGCTCGCACGCGAACTCGCCGGTGATATCAACGTGCTGATCGCGGCGAACCCGGTGTTCGGGCTGGACTTCGCGGCCGTCGCCGAGATCCACGCGCGCATCCTGCAGGTGCGCGCGAAGGGGGGTGCGGTGCTGCTGATCAGCGAAGACCTCGACGAGCTGCTCGAACTCTCAGACCGCATCGCGGTGATGAGCGAAGGTCGCATCGTGTTCGAGACGCCGGCCGCCGATGCCGACCGTCGCACGATCGGTTCGCACATGGGCGGCGGCCATCACGAAACCGTGCACGCGTTGGCGGAGGCCGCGTGAACATGATCGACATCGACGCGACACCGTTTCCTTATCCGTTTGCACCGGGCACGACTGCGCTGGTGATCATCGACATGCAGCGCGACTTCGTCGAGCAGGGCGGCTTCGGCGCCTCGCTCGGCAACGACGTGACGCTGCTGCACACAGCGATCGAGCCGATCGCAAAGTTGCTCGCCGCGTGGCGCGCGCGCGGCTGGCCGATAGTTCACACGCGCGAATCGCACAAGGCCGATCTGTCAGACTGCCCGCCCGCGAAACGCCTGCGCGGCTCGCCCACGCAGCGCATCGGCGAACCGGGCCCGATGGGCAGGCTACTGATCCGCGGCGAGGCCGGTACCTCGATCATCCCGGCGCTCGCACCGCAGCCCGGCGAGCTCGTGATCGACAAGCCCGGCAAAGGCATGTTCTGGTCCACCGGCGTGCACGAGATGCTCCACGCGCAGGGCGTGACGCATCTCGTGTTCACCGGCGTCACGACCGAGGTCTGCGTTCAGACCTCGATGCGCGAGGCCAACGACCGAGGCTACGACTGCCTGCTGATCGAGGACGCAACCGAGAGCTACTTCCCCGCGTTCAAGGCCGCGGCGCTGGCGATGATCGCGGCGCAAGGCGCGATCATCGGCTGGCACACGCCGTCGACGGCCTTGCTGGAGGCGCTGCCGCCCAACTGAGAGCCTGTGGCTACACTGATCGGTCTTGTGCTCATCCGAATCAGGAGACCGTTCATGTCGCTTCACAAAATGATCCCCGCCGCTCTGGCCGCTATCGCCGGCTTCGGATTGGCCACTTCAGCCCACGCTGGCAAGACGCTGGACGCGATCAAGTCGCGCGGCCAGGTCGTGTGCGGCGTGAACACCTCGGCGCCTGGCTTCTCGGCTGCGGACAGCCAGGGCAAATGGGCCGGTCTCGACGTCGACTTCTGCCGGGCCGTCGCCGCGGCCACTCTGGGTGACGCAACCAAGGTCAAGTACGTCCCGCTGAATTCGCAGCAGCGCTTTGCCTCGTTGCAGGCCGGCGAGATCGACGTGCTGTCGCGCAACAGCACCTGGACGCTGACGCGCGATGCCTCGCTCGGCGTCGTCTTTGCCGGCATCAACTACTACGACGGCCAGGGATTCATGGTGCCCAAGAAGCTCAAGGTCGACAACGTCAAGAAGCTCAACGGCGCGACGGTCTGCGTGCAGGCCGGCACGACGAGCGAGAAGAACGTCGCCGACTACTACGGCGCGAACGGCCTGAAGTACAAGCCGGTCGTGTTCGACACCGCCGAGGCGATCACCAGCGCATTCTTCGCCGGGCGCTGCCAGGTTTACACGACCGACATGAGCGACCTGGCCGGTGCGCGCACCAAGGCGAGCGCGCCCGACGATTTCCAGATCCTGCCGCAGGTCATCTCGAAGGAGCCTCTCGGGCCTTCCGTGCGCCGTGGCGACGACGAGTGGTTCCAGATCGTGCGCTGGACGCTGTTCGCGATGCTCGAGGCCGAAGAGAACGGGCTGACGCAGGCCAACGTCGACACGCACAAGAGCGGCTCGAAGGATCCGGCAGTGCAGCGCTTCCTCGGCGTCTCGGAAGACACCGGCAAACTGCTCGGCCTGGACAAGGAATGGGCTTACCGCATCGTCAAGCAGGTCGGCAACTACGGCGAGAGTTTCGAGAACAACCTCGGGCCGAAGACACCGCTGGCGCTGCCGCGCGGTGCCAACAATCTGTGGAGCAAGGGCGGCCTGATGTACGCCGCGCCGATTCGTTGACGACCCTTTGCCCGATGAGTACATCGGTCGATCCCCCGAGGGGATGCGGGCCGGCTTGGGGCGGCCCAGCGCTTGGCCCGCGCCCGCCTCGATGAGAGCAACCCCGATCGGCGACGCCGCCTGGCGCGCCCGCCAACGGTCGCGGCGGTGGCGCGAGTGGCTGCTGCAGGGCACGCTCGCGCTGCTGCTGGTCGGGCTCGCATTTCTGCTCGCGCACAACATCACCGCGAATCTCGCGGCGCGGCAGATCAAGTCGGGCTTCGGCTTCCTCGCAGACCCGGCCGGCTTCAACATTGGCGAGCTTCTGTTCGAGTACAGCGCGCGCGATAGCTATCTGCGCGCGTTCGCCGTCGGCATGGCGAACACGCTGCGCGTCGCGCTCACTGGCATTGTGCTCGCGAGCACTCTTGGCGTGATCGTCGGCCTGATGCGGCTCGCCCGGCATCCGCTGATCAGGGCGCTCGGCGGCGCGTGGGTTGAGGTCTTTCGCAATGTGCCGCTGCTGATCCAGCTGCTCGCGATCTACCTGCTCGTCACCGAGCTGCTGCCAGAGGCAACGCAGGCGTGGACCTTGGTCGGCGCGGCCCTGCTGTCCAAGGAAGGCCTGCAGATCGCGGTGCCCGAGGCCGGCGGCACCGCGCTGCTGATCGCGCTCGCGGCGCTCGTCGTCGGTGGCGGGGCCGGCTGGTTCGCCGCGCGGCGCTGGCTGACGGCAGGTGCAGGACTGGCCGGTCTCCTCAGCGGCAGCGTCGTCGCGCTGATTGCGTGGCTCGCGGCGGGTGCGATCGGTGGCTGGTCGCAGCCAGCGCGCGACGGCTTCTTGATCAGCGGCGGCGCGGCGCTGACGCCTGAGTTCCTAGCGCTGTGGCTGGGCCTGTCGCTTTTCACCTCGGGTTCGATCGCCGAGCTGGTGCGCGCCGGCGCGCTCGCGGTGCCGATTGGCCAGACGCACGCCGCGCTCGCGCTCGGCCTAACGCGCGGGCAGACGATGGGTGCGGTGATCCTGCCGCAGGCGTTGCGGCTGGCGATCCCGCCGCTGGCGAGCCAGTACATGAACCTGGTGAAGAATTCGTCGCTAGCCGTCGTGATCGGCTATCCCGACCTCGTCTCGATCGCCAACACCTCGATCAATCAGAACGGTCAGGCGCTCGAGGTCATCCTGATCATCATGGCGGTCTACCTGTCGCTGAACCTGGTGATCGCGCTGATCATGAACACGATCAACGCACGCGTGACGCGCGCGCCGCGCTGAGCCGATGTCAACGCCCACCGCCGCACCATCGACCCCGCGCGCGATCACACGCTGGCGCACGCAGCTGTTCTCCGGCCCGGTCGCGAGCGTGGTCACGCTCGCGCTCGCGCTGCCGCTGGCGTGGATCGCGTGCAAGCTGTTCGACTGGGCCGTGTTGCGTGCTGTAACCGCACCCAATCTCGCGGCGTGCAAGGCGCTCGCGCACCAGGGCGCGTGCTGGGGTTTCGTCGCCGAGAAGTGGCGGCTGATCCTATTCGGCCGCTACCCGTACGCCGATCAGTGGCGTCCGGCGCTGGCCACCGCGCTCGTCATCGCGATGCTCGTCGCGAGCGCCGTGCCGATGCTGCGGACGCGCCCCGGCGCACGCGCGCTCGCCCTAGGCTGGGTTGTCGCGCTGCTCGTGTTTTTCGCGCTGATGGCGGGCGGCGTGCTCGGCCTCGAGCCGATCGGCTCCGACCGCTGGGGCGGCCTGCCGCTGACCGTGATCCTGACCCTGATCGGCATCGGCGCCTCGGCGCCGCTGGGCATCGCGCTGGCGCTCGCGCGGCGCTCGTCACTGGCGCTGCTGAAGACGCTGGCCACAGCCTACATCGAGCTGGTGCGCGGCGTACCGCTGATCACGGTGCTGTTCGTCGCGACCTTCGTGTTCCCGCTCGTGTTGCCGGCGGGCTGGAGGCTCGACCCCTTCTGGCGCGTCACGATAGGCATCGTGCTGTTCCAGGCCGCATACATGGCCGAGACTGTGCGCGGCGGGCTGCAAAGCGTCGCCAGCGCGCAGAACGATGCGGCGCGCTCACTCGGCCTGACCTACTGGCAGGTGCAGGCCGCCGTGCTGCTGCCTCAGGCGCTGGTCGCGGTCATCCCGTCGTTCGTCAACAACTTGCTGTCGACCTTCATGGACACCTCGCTCGTCACCGTCGTGTCGATGTACGACCTGACCGGTTCGCTGCGCCTGGCGCTCGGCGATCCCCAGTGGCGCGACTTCTTCATTGAAGGCTATACGCTGATCGCCGCTGTGTACTTCGGCGCCAGCTTCGCGATGTCGCGCTACAGCCTGTGGCTGGAGCGGCGGCTGCAGGTCGGCCACCGCGCGTGAACCAGGCACATCGGCTATGGGCTCCACTCAATAACTCGGCCGGAAGCGGCACAGGCCAAGGCTAGCTTAGCTTAGCTTAGCTAGCATCCGGGGGCTCGCTTTGGGGGATGGGAAGCAGTCAGCGACCTGGGCCGGTTGTTCAGTTACCACTTCTAAGATCGTTCGCCGATCGCGATGCGGCGGCGCAGTTGCGCGGCCTCGTCCGAGGCGCCTGCCGCCTCGGCACGCTTGAGCTGCACGTTCAGCCAGGCGAGCAGGGGTCGGCGCCAGCCCTGCGCAGAGGCGGTGTCAATGGCGATCTGGATGACCTGCGGATCGGCGCGGTTGGTTTCGAACAGCGCGCCGGCCGCGACCAGTCGTGAAAGCGGGTCACCGATACCTTGCAATCCGGCCGCGTCGAGCTCGGTGCGTCTGCCGGCGAGGCGGTCGGCATAGGCGCGCTCGACTTCGGTCACGTCCGCACGCAGCGGCTCGAACGCGCTGCAAACCTCGAGCACCAAGCTCGCGACCTGCGCCGCGCACTGCGCGAGTTCGACTCGCGCGAGCAGATCGGCGCGACCGGTGCGCCCCACCTCGGCACGGGCGCGCGTCAGCTCGGCCGCGGCGATGCGCGCATCGCCGGAAAGGTAGGCCGCGACCGAGCGCTCGCTCGCCGTCTTTGCGTTCAACTGCCAG
>JANYBE010000077.1 GCA_025360945.1 Rhizobacter sp.
CAGGCTGGGTGGTGCGCAGCGGCAGGCTCCATGCCGAGCTGGCCAGGCTAGACAAGGCGCTCAGCACATGTTGGACAAAACGGGTGCGTTGCACATGGGCGTGCAGGATGGCGGTGGTCATGATGTGTTCCTTCGAATGAGGTGAGGGTCCAAGGCTTCAGGCCGAAGCGTTGTGATGGGCAGCCGCGTGCAGCTCTTTGGCCAGCTCAGGTTGCTGGTCTTGGCATTGATCGGCGAAGTCGAGCAGATGGCGCTGGGCGCGAGCCCGGCCGGTGGCCTCGAACGAGCGCCAGACGGCAGCGCTTGCGCGGACCAGCCACGGCCCCAAGCGGGGCACCACAGCCGGTGATGGCAGCGAGGTAATAGCGGTATTCATGAACTAATCCTTTCAACGGCAGGGCCGGTTGGAGAGACGATGACCCGTACATTAGGGTTAACCCCGATAATTCACCAATCAAACTTATGAATCACGGTTATCACGTCCGTGTATGAGCATGCAGACCGCCCTGAATTTCCGAACGCTCGATCTCAACCTGCTGCGCGTCTTCGACGTGGTGATGGCCGAGCGCAACCTCACGCGCGCCGCCGAGCGCCTGTCGATCACGCAACCGGCCGTCAGCAATGCATTGAAGCGCCTGCGCGAATCTGTAGGTGAGGACTTGCTTACTCGAGCACCAAGCGGCGTCAAACCGACCCCTCGAGCCGAGGCCTTGTGGCCCGAGGTGCGCACTGCACTGGGTCACCTGCGGGCCGCGCTAGCGCCGGGCGAGTTCAATCCGCAGACCGACGCGACGAGCTTTCGGATCGCGATGGCGGACGCCACCGCCGCGATGTTCATGCCGGCGCTGGTGACGCACATAGAGCACACGCAGGCCATGGTCAACGTCCGCGTGCTGCCGCTTGCGACCCGCGATCCGAGTGCGCTGCTGGAACGCGGCGACGCCGATCTGGCGATCGGCTACTTTCCAGAGACCGTGACCGGGCTGCTAGACGAAGCGACCGGAGCACCGCTGCGCCACGCCAAGTTGCGCGATAGCGAGTACGTCTGCGTGATGCGCGAAGACCATCCGCTTGCCAAGGGCGCGCTGACGCTGGACGCCTATTGCGCCGCGCAACACCTGCTGGTGAGCTTTTCGGGCCGCCCCCACGGTCTCGTCGACCAGGCGTTGGCAAGGCTGGGCCGCGAGCGCCGTGTCGTGCTGACGGTGAATCAATACTTCACTGCCGGCCGCGTTGTGGCAAACAGCAACCTGCTGACCGTGCTGCCGGCCTTCTTCGTCGATTCGACCGGCTACCGCGAGCAGGTCGTGACGCGGCCGTTGCCCTTCGACCTGACCGGCCTGCACATCGCGATGCTGTGGCATCAGCGGCACGACCGCGTCAGCAGCCACCAGTGGTTGCGCGCCCGGCTGCTGGAGGCGGCAGCTACGCAAGCGAGTTGACGCGGCACGCGTCTTCTTGCATGCTTCGCCAAGTGGTCTAGACCACTTATCTGGCCAAAGCATGAAAGCGACGCGCAAATGAACTCCACCAGCGATCTCCAGGCCCTCGCCGACGCAGCCTTGCGCGGCGCCCGCTGCGCCACCGGCCGGGTCGTACGTGCGCCGCACGGCAACACGCTGCACTGCAAGTCCTGGCTCACCGAAGCAGCTTTTCGCATGCTTCAAAACAACCTCGACTCGGACGTCGCAGAGCGCCCCGAGGAGCTCGTGGTCTACGGTGGCATCGGCCGCGCAGCCCGCGACTGGGCCTGCTTCGACAAGATACTCGACTGCCTGCGCGTGCTCGAGGACGACGAATCGCTGCTGATCCAATCGGGCAAGCCGGTCGGCGTCTTCAAGACCCACACCGACGCGCCGCGCGTGCTCCTCGCGAACTCGAACCTGGTTCCGAAGTGGGCCACCTGGGAGCACTTCCATGAACTCGACCGACAGGGCCTGTTCATGTATGGGCAGATGACTGCCGGTTCGTGGATCTACATCGGCACGCAAGGCATCGTGCAGGGCACGTTCGAGACCTTCGCCGAGGCGGGTCGTCAGCACTTCGGCGGCGACATGGCGGGCCGCTGGATTCTGACCGCAGGCCTGGGCGGCATGGGTGGGGCGCAGCCGCTGGCCGCGACCTTCGCAGGCGCCGTATCGCTGAACATCGAATGCCAGCAGGCAAGCATAGACTTCCGCCTGCGCACGCGCTACCTCGACAAGCAGGCGCGCGATCTGGACGACGCTCTTGCTCTCGTGCGCCACCACACCGAGCGCCGCGAAGCGGTCTCGATCGGCCTGCTCGGCAACGCCGCCGAACTCGTGCCCGAACTCGTGAAGCGCGCCCAGGCCGGCGACATGAAGCCCGACCTTGTGACCGATCAGACCTCCGCCCACGACCTGATCAACGGCTACCTGCCCGCGGGCTGGACGGTCGGTGAATGGCGCGACGCGCAAAACGATTCGAGCCAGCACGCGAGGTTAAAGAAGGCGGCGGCGCAATCGTGCGCCGTGCACGTGCAGGCGATGCTGGCCTTCCACGCAATGGGCGTGGCCACCGTCGACTACGGCAACAACATCCGCCAGGTCGCGCTCGACGAAGGTGTGACCAACGCGTTCGACTTCCCCGGCTTTGTGCCTGCCTATATCCGCCCGCTGTTCTGCGAAGGCAAGGGCCCGTTTCGCTGGGTCGCGCTCTCGGGCGACCCGGACGACATCCGCAAGACCGACGCCAAGATCAAGCAGCTGTTCCCGCGCAACGCCCACGTGCACCGCTGGCTCGACATGGCCGCCGAGCGCATCGCGTTTCAGGGTCTACCAGCGCGCATTTGCTGGCTCGCACTCGGCGAGCGGCACCTGGCGGGGCTCGCGTTCAACGAAATGGTGAAGAGCGGCGAGCTGAAGGCGCCGATCGTGATCGGCCGCGACCACCTTGACACCGGCTCGGTCGCGAGCCCGAATCGCGAGACAGAGGCGATGCGCGACGGCACCGGCGCCGTCTCCGACTGGCCTCTGCTGAACGCGCTGCTCAACGTCGCCGGGGGCGCGACCTGGGTCTCGTTGCACCATGGCGGAGGCGTCGGCATGGGCTACTCGCAGCACGCCGGCATGGTCATCGTCGCCGACGGCAGCGAGGCTGCGGCGAAACGATTGGCGCGTGTGCTCGTCAACGACAGCGGCTCGGGCGTGATGCGCCATGCCGATGCGGGTTACGAACTCGCAATCACGACAGCGCGCGCGCAACACCTGAATCTGCCGATGCTCGCGAAGTGAGCGCGCAGCGGTTCGATCTGCGCCACATCACGCCGCAACTCTGGAAGAACGGCGCGGGGATGACGCGCGAGATTGCGTTCGGTGGCTCGAATGGCAAACACTTCGACTGGCGCCTCAGCGTCGCCGAGATCGCGCACGATGCTCCGTTCTCGGCCTTTCCCGGCGTCGACCGCTGCATCACACTTCTGCGTGGCACGGGCATGCGGCTGCGTGCGGATGACGGCAGCGTTGACCACGCGTTGACGACACCGCTCGCGCCGTTCCGCTTCTGCGGCGACGCACCGCTGACAGCCGCGCTGGTCGGCGGCGCTTGCAGCGACTTCAATGTGATGACACGGCGTGGACGCTGGCGCAACGAAGTCGAGATTCATCGCGAAGCGGCCGAACTGGCGGGTGCCGACATCGCGCTGCTGCTGTGCTGCGCGGGCAAATGGGTCGTCGGTCCCGAGACGCTTGCGCCGGAACAAGGCCTGCTGTGGCGCACGCCGCGAAGCGCGATCGGCGTCCGCCCGGTCGATGAAAATGCCGCGCTGTTGTTCGTCCGCCTGTGTCACGATCACCCGTCATGAGCCACGCCCTCTTTGCCCCGCACGCGTTGCTGCCCGACGGGTGGGCGCGCGACGTGCTGCTGGCGTGGGGCGATACAGGCGCCCTCACGCAGGCGACGCCGCAGTCCGCGCCACCGGCAGGCACACCCGTGGCCAGCGGCCCGCTCGTCCCCGGCTTGCCCAATCTGCATTCGCACGCCTTCCAGCGCGCGTTCGCCGGCCTGACCGAATACCGCAGCTCGGCCGACGACAGTTTCTGGAGCTGGCGCGACCTGATGTACCGCTTCGCGCTGTCGATCTCGCCCGATCAGCTCGAAGACATCGCGACGCATCTCTACATCGAGATGCTGCAAGCCGGCTACACGGCGGTGTGCGAGTTTCACTACCTGCACCACGATCCGGCCGGCAACGCGTATGCCGATCCAGCCGAGATGTCGATGCGGCTGATTGCCGCCGCGCAGCGCGCCGGCATCGGCCTGACGCTGCTGACGGTGCTGTTCCAGGACGCCGGGTTCGATGGCCCGCCGGCGCGCGCCGATCAGCGGCGCTTCATCAACAGTGTCGATGGGCTGCTCGGCATGGCCGCGAAGCTGCGTGCGACCGGCACACGCGTTGGCGTCGCGCCACACTCGCTGCGTGCGGTCGGCCCGGCGGCGCTGCGCGAGCTGATCGCCGGCGTCGACGTGGGCGCACCCGTGCACATCCACATTGCCGAGCAGCAGCAGGAGGTGCGCGACTGCGTCGCTTGGAGCGGCCAGCGCCCGGTGCAGTGGCTGCTCGCGAACACGGCCGTCGGTGCGCACTGGTGCCTCGTTCACGCAACCCACATGAGCGCCGACGAGCGCAGCGCCCTCGCTGGCACCGGCGCAGTCGTCGGCCTGTGTCCGAGCACCGAGGCGAACCTGGGCGATGGCGTCTTCGATGCCGCCGCGTACACCGCTGCCGGTGGTCGCTGGGGCATCGGCTCCGACAGCCACGCGAGCCTCGATGCCGCCGAGGAGTTGCGTCTGCTGGAGTACACGCAGCGCCTCGCACACGAGCGCCGCAACGTGCTCGCCGCCGCAAGCATGCAAGCGCAGGTTGCCGACCACCTCTGGCTAGGCGCCGTGCAGGGCGGTGCGCAGGCCAGCGGCCGCACGATTGCCGGCCTCGCGGTGGGCCAGCAGGCCGACTTCGTCATTCTTGACACGCGCGGCGCGCTAGCCGGCCTGACCCCGGAACAGGCGCTCGCGAACCATGTGTTCGCCAGCCACGGCCGCAACACCGTGCGCGACGTGTGGGTTGCCGGGCGCCCCCATGTGCGGGATTGCGAGCACCTGCTGGGCCGCCTGGCCTGTGATCGCTTCGTCGCTGCACGAAGCGCTCTGCTAGCCAAGGTCTGAGACATGAACGAACCCAGCATCGACCTGCTGATCCGCAACGTGCGCATCGTTACCTGCACGGATGACGAATGCAGTGTGACGCCGCCCGCGTTCCTGGCGATCGCCGACGGCCTGATCGCCGGCATGGGCCCGATCAGCACGCTCGACCCGCGCGTGCCGGTGAGGCGTGAGCTTGACGGTGCCGGCGCGCTGCTCACGCCGGGGCTGATCGACTGCCACACCCATCTTGTCTACGCCGGCGACCGCGCGCGCGAGTTCGAGATGCGGCTGCAAGGCGCGAGCTACGAAGAGATTGCGCGCGCCGGTGGCGGCATCCTGTCCACGGTGCAGCACACGCGCGACGCCAACCCGGGCGACCTGCAGGCACAGTCGGCGCGGCGCCTGAAGAGCCTGATGCATCACGGCGTCACCACGGTCGAGATCAAGTCGGGCTACGGCCTGTCGCAAAAGGCTGAGCTGAAGTCCTTGCGCGTGGCGCGGGCGCTTGGTGAGAAATTTCCGATCGACGTGCGCACCACGCTACTCGCCGCGCACGCGCTGCCGCCCGAGTTCGCAGGCCGTGCCGACGCGTACATCGACGAGATCGTCCAGCACATCCTGCCCGAAGCCGCGCGGCTCAGGCTCGCCGACGCGGTCGACGCGTTCTGCGAAAGCATAGGCTTCACGCCGGCGCAGACACAGCGCGTGTTCGAGGCCGCGCGCGCACACGGTCTACCGGTCAAGCTGCACGCCGAGCAGCTGTCGAACCTGGGCGGCGCGGCGCTCGCGGCCGAGTACGGCGCGCTGTCGGCCGACCACCTCGAGCATATCGACGCGGCCGGCGTGCGCGCTATGGCCAAGGCCGGGACCGTCGCGGTGATGCTGCCCGGCGCATACTACTTTCTGCGCGACACGAAGGCTCCGCCCATCGCACTGTTGCGCAAGCACGGCGTCCCGATGGCAGTGGCGACCGATTGCAACCCCGGCACCAGCCCGGGCACGCACCTGCCGCTGATGATGAACATGGCCTGCACGCTGTTTCGCATGACCCCGGTCGAAGCGCTGCTGGGTGTCACGCGCGTCGCGGCAAAGGCTTTGGGCCTGTCGTCGTCGCGCGGCACGATCACGCTCGGCAAGCGGGCCGATCTGTGCCTGTGGGATGTCGATCACCCGGCCGAGCTGTCCTACGCGATCGGCTCAAGCCCCTTGCGCGCGCGCATCCATCACGGCGTTCAGCATCCGCTGCAATAGCGGCTGGACCTGTGCGGCCAGATCGGCCCGGTACGCGAACGGCGCCGTCTCGCTCATGTAGGTGCACTGGCACATCTCGAGTTGCAGAGCGTGGATGCCGCGTTCGGGCTGACCATAGTGGCGCGTGATGTGCCCCCCCTTGAAGCGGCCGTTGCTCACGTGGGTGTAGGTCGATTGAGCGCGCATTGTCGCTTCGGCCGCGGCCTGCAACTCGGGCGCGCAGGCGCGGCCTTCGGCGGTGCCGAGGTTCAGGTCGGACAGCTTGCCGTCGAAGAAGCGCGGCATCACCGAGGCGATCGAGTGCGCGTCCCACAGCACGACCGTGCCGTGCAGCGTGCGCAGCCGCTCCAGCTCGGCGGCCAACGCGTCGTGGTAGGGCTGCCAATAGCGCGCCCTGCGCTCCTGCACTTCTGCAGCGTCGGGCGTCTGGCCCGGCAAATACAGCGGCTGCTTGCGGAAGGTGTCGAGCGGCAGCAGACCGGTCACGTCTTGGCCGGGGTAGAGGCTGGTGTCTTCGGGCGGGCGGTTCAGGTCGATAACGTGCCTGGCCAAGCGCGCCTCGATGGTGCTCGCGCCCATGGCGCGCACGAAGGCATAGAGCTGTGGCAGATGCCAGTCGACGTCGGCCCGTAGCAGGGCTTGTGGCGTCATGCGCGCTTCGATCTTCGGCGGGATCTCGGTGCCTGCATGCGGGAACGACACCAGTAGCGGTGTAGTACCTGGGGTGAACGCGAACATGGTGCAAGTGGTCTAGACAGGTTGAGGTCAAAGTGTAGACTGAGGCTGCGGCATACAGCTTGCATGAAGCCGCTTCACCGCCATCATCCACCCGGGAGACCCGATGAGTTCCACGCGCAGCCTCACCATCATCGTTGCCGCCATCACCGCCGGCCTGCTCGCCGCCCCGGCCTTTGCCGAGGACACCAAGGTCGCGATCGCGATCTCGGGCTGGACCGGCTTCGCGCCACTGACCCTGGCCAACGAGGCCGGCCTGTTCAAGAAGAACGGCCTGGACGTGACAATCAAGAAGATCCCGCAAAAGGACCGCCATCTCGCGATCGCTTCGGGCGATGTGCAGTGCGCCGCGACCACCGTCGAAACCTGGGTGTCCTGGAACGCCAACGGCGTGGCGACGACACAGATCTTCCAGCTCGACAAGAGTTACGGCGCCGACGGCCTGGTTGTTAAACCGAACATCGCGAAGATCACCGACCTGAAGGGCAAGACCGTGGCCGCATCGGCGCCCGGCACCTCGCCGTACTTCGGCCTGGCCTGGATCCTGAAGAAGAACGGCCTGTCGGTGAAGGACGTGAAGGTGCTGACCCTCGAACCGCAACCGGTCGCGAACGCGCTGATCGCCGGCACGACCGACTTCGACGGCGGCATGACCTACGAGCCCTACCTCAGTGCGGTGCGCTCCAAGCCCGAGGCCGGCAAGATCATCGCCACCACACTCGACTACCCGATGGTGATGGACACGTTCGGCTGCGCGCCGAAGTTCCTGAAAGAAAACCCGAAGGCTGCGAAGGCACTGGCCGACGGCTACTTCGCCGCGCTCGACATGATCAAGGCCGAGCCGAAGAAGTCCTACGAGATCATGGGCGCTGACGTGAAGCAATCCGGCGAGGCGTTCGAGAAATCGGCCGCCTATCTGCGCTGGCAAGACCGTGCGGCGAACCAGAAGTTCTTCGCGGGCGAGCATCAGCAATTCACCAAGGAAGCGGCCGACTTGCTGCTGGAAATCGGCATCATCAAGCAGATCCCCGACCTGAAGGGTCTGGCGGACACGAGCTTCATCAAGTAGTTCGCGCTTGAAGCCGCTGCGCGAGATCAGCCCCGGCCGGCGCAACGCGCTGGGGCTGGCGTTCTTCATTCTGTTCTTCGCGGTATGGGCTGTTGCCACATTGGGCGGCTTTGTGCCCAAGACCTTCTTGGCCGACCCGATTGCGATGGTCCGCTCGGGCTGGGTGCTGCTCACTGAGCAAGGGTTCTCGAAGGACATTGGCTTCACGATCTGGCGCGTGCTCGGCGGCTTCGTGCTCGCCGCGATCCTCGCGGTGCCGCTCGGTGTCGCGATGGGCGCGTACAAGCCGGTCGAGGCCTTCTTCGAACCGTTCGTCTCGTTCGCACGCTACCTGCCGGCCTCTGCCTTCATTCCGCTGCTGATCCTGTGGGCCGGCATCGGCGAGGCGCAAAAGCTCTCGCTGATCTTCCTCGGCTCATTCTTCCAGCTCGTGCTCATGATCGCGATGCAGGTCGGCGGCACGCGGCGCGATCTGGTCGAAGCGGCCTACACGTTGGGTGCGAGCGACTTGGGTATCGTCAAGCGCGTGCTGATCCCGTCCAGCGCGCCGCAGATCGCCGAAACGCTGCGCCTGGTGCTGGGCTGGGCCTGGACCTATGTGATCGTCGCCGAGCTGATCGGCGCCAGCGAAGGCATTGGCCACATGATCACCGACAGCCAGGCGCTGCTCGCGACGGACCAGATCATCTTTGGCATCATCACGATCGGCGCGATCGGACTCGTCTCCGATTTGGCCTTCAAGCGCGCGAACCGTGCGATGTTCAAGTGGGCGGCGCTGTGAGTCGATTGAGTGTTCAAGGCGTCGGTCGCACCTTCCCCGGCGTGAACGGCGGCGCGCCCACGCTGGCGCTGCAACCGACGAATCTGGAGGTCGCCGACAACGACTTCATCACCGTGCTCGGCCCGTCGGGCTGCGGCAAGTCGACGCTGCTGCGCATCGTCGCCGGACTCGACACGCCCACGGTAGGCCAGGTGCTGCTCGACGGTCAGGCCGTCACCGGCCCTGGCGCAGACCGTGGCATGGTGTTCCAGAGCTATACGCTGTTCCCCTGGCTTACGGTGCGCGAGAACATCTGCTTTGGGCTGCGCGAGAAGGGCATGCCGATAACCGAGCAGGCCGAGATCGCGGCGCGCTTCATTGCCGAGGTGGGTCTGAACGGCTTCGAGTCGCACTTTTCGAAGCAGCTCTCCGGCGGCATGCAGCAGCGCGTCGCACTGGCCCGCGCGCTGGCCAACGACCCGAAGATCCTGCTGCTCGACGAGCCCTTCGGCGCGCTCGACAACCAGACACGCGCGCTGATGCAGGAGCTGCTGCTGTCGATCTGGGAGCTGCACAAGAAGACGGTGCTGTTCGTCACACATGACATCGACGAGGCGATATTCATGGCCAACCGCTGCGCCGTGTTCAGCGCGCGGCCCGGGCGCATCAAGAACGAGCTGACGATCGACCTGCCCAACCCGCGCCACTACACGGTCAAGACGACGCCGCGCTTCTCAGCGCTGAAGGCGCAGGTCACTGAAGACATCCGCGTCGAGACGCTGCGCGCAGTGCAGATGGAGCGTTGACGCGGCTGCGCACGGCCCCTGGGGTTGGCGTGGAGCATCGCCCCGAGGAGACGCGTCATGAAGCTCTCGCTCACACCATCGTCGCCATCGCCGGCCTTGCGGGTTGCGCCGCGCAAACGTCGGGCACCGCCACGACGCAGGATGACCTCGCGAAGATGCGGGCCGTCAACAACGCGGCCAAGGGCCTGAGTGTGCAGGTGGTCTGGATCAACGCGCCGCAGAAGTCGGTGCGCGCGCCAGGCGGCTAGGCCGCCAGCCCGGCCTCGACGAGCACGGTGGCCGCCTCGATGTCGGGAGACATCAGGCGGTCGACGCTCAGGCGCGCGACATGCTTGCGCAACCGTGCATGCAGCGCTTCGATCGCGGGCGACGAAGTCAGCGGCCGGCGGAACTCGATCGCCTGCGCCGCGCACAGCCACTCGATCCCGACCACGCCGGCGGTGTTGTCCAGCATCGTGTGCAGGCGGCGCGCCGCAAAGGTCGCCATCGAGACATGATCCTCCTGGTTCGCCGAGGTCGGCAACGAGTCGACGCTCGCCGGGTGCGCGAGGGACTTGTTCTCCGACGCCAGCGCGGCCGAGGTCACCTGCGCGATCATGAAGCCCGAATTTAGCCCGCCGTGCTCGATGAGGAAGGCCGGCAAACCGGACAGCACCGGGTCCATCAGCATCGCGGTGCGGCGCTCGGCGAGCGCGCCGATCTCGGCGATCGCGAGCGCGAGGTTGTCGGCCGCGAACGCCACCGGCTCGGCGTGAAAGTTGCCACCCGACAGCGCCTGCAGCGTGTCAGCGAACACCAGCGGGTTGTCGGAGACGCCGTTCGCCTCTAGCAGCAGCACGCTCCAGGCATGCTCGATCTGATCGAGACACGCGCCCATCACCTGCGGCTGGCAGCGCAGGCAGTACGGGTCCTGCACGCGGTCGCAATCCAGGTGCGACGCGCGCAGTGCGCTACCGGCGAGCCAGTCGCGGTAGCGCGCGGCCACCACGCGCTGGCCGCGCTGGCCGCGCGCGGCGTGGATGCGGTCGTCGAATGGCGTGTCGGAGCCCTTCGCGGCGTCGACAGTCATCGCGCCGACCGCCACCGCCACATCGAAAACGCGACGCAGGCGCTGCACCGCGTAGATCGCCAGCGCCGTCGAGGCCTGCGTGCCGTTGAGCAGCGCGAGGCCTTCCTTCGGGCCGAGCTGCAGCGGCGCGAGGCCGGCTCGAGCGAGCGCGTGCAAGGCGGGCACACGTTCACCGCCGACGAAGGCCTCGCCCTCGCCGATCAGCACACCGGCCAGGTGTGCTAGCGGTGCGAGGTCGCCCGACGCGCCGACCGAACCCTTCTCCGGCACGACCGGCAACACGTCGTCGTTCAGCAGCGCAAGCAACGCGGCGATCACCTCGGGGCGCACGCCCGACAGCCCGTGCGCCAGGCTCGCGGCCTTCAGCAGCAGCATCAACCGCACGACCGGCGCGCTCAGCGGCTTGCCCACGCCCGCGCTGTGCGACAGCACCAGGTTTCGCTGCAGCTGCGCCAGGTCGTCGTCGGCGATGCGCGTTTGCGCCAGCTTGCCGAAGCCGGTATTGATGCCGTAGACAGCCGCATGCTGCGCGACAAGCTCGCGCACCGCCTGCACGCTCGCCGCGACGCGCGCGTCGGCCTCAGACGAGACGACCCAGCGCGCGCTGCCCGCGGCGGCTTGTTCGAGCAGAGCCGCATCGAGTTGGCCCGGGATGATCGTGATTGGCGTGGTCGTCATAGCGGGCCCGAAGTGGTCTAGACAACTTTAGCATGCACCTGGCTAGAATGAACCGATGACCAGTCCGCTGCGCACCTTGCCCTATGTGATCATCAAGGCCGCGCTGCGCGAGCGCATCGCGCAAGGTGGCTGGCAACCCGGCGTGCGCCTGCCCTCGGAACGCGAACTCGTGCAGACATTCGGCTGCGCGCGCATGACGGTGCACCGCGCACTTCGCGAACTCGAGGAAGAAGGACTGATTGAGCGCCGACAGGGTTCGGGCTCGTACGTGGCCGAGCTGCACCCGATCTCCAACCTGCTGCAGGTGCGCGACATCCACGACGAGATCTTCGAGCGCGGCCATGTGCACACGACGCACGTGTGCCTCGTGGCGCGCGAGAAGGCCGACGCGCGCACCAGCGCCGCGATGCGCCTGCCGCGCGCTGCCGCGATCTACCACGTGCAGCTCGTGCACCTCGAAAACGGGGTGCCGATCCAACTCGAGGACCGGCATGTGAATCCGACCCTGGCCCCGGATCTGATGGCGCGCGACTTCACGCAGGTCACGCCCTCGTTCGTGCTGTTCGAGCACGCACCGCTGACCGAGGCCGAGCAGGTGATCGAGGCCGTGCTCGCCACTCCCGAGCAGGCGCGCCTGCTCGAGGTCTCGCAGGGCAGTGCGCTTTTGATGGTGTCGCGCCGCACCGTATCGCAGGGCGCGGTCGCCTCGGTCGCCCGGCTGTACCACCCGGGTGCGCGCTATCGCCTGATCGGGCACTTCTCCGTCTAGACAGCGCGGGGCCACAATGGCGCTCCCACGCGCCGAGTCCTACCATGCCGACCAAAGAACTTCCGCCTTCCAATGCCGCCCGCGCGCACGACCTCACTGACGCCGAGTTCGCCGAACTCGACGACCTGCTGCTCGAAACCCCCGAGCCGCTGGAGCCGCTCGACGCCGTGATGCTCGACGGCTACCTCTGCGGAGTGATCGTCCAGCCGGTACTGCTCGAGAGCGCGACTTGGCTCGCGCACGTCTTCGATTTCGACGGCCGCCCGCTGCCCGACGACGTGAACGCCGAATGGCTGCAACGCACGACTGCGCTGGTCATGCGGCGCCACGCCGCGCTGAACCGCGCGATCGTCGAAGACGGCTGGTTCGACCCGCTGGTACTCGAGTTCGACGACGAGCACCCGCGCGAGCCGGTGCCCGAGGGCGAAGTGGACATGATGGCCGGCCTGAGCCCAGTCTCGCAATCGCTGACGCCCTGGGTCGCCGGCTTCCATCATGCGGTCGAGACATTTCCCGATCTGGCCGAGATGCCCGACGACGCGGTGATGGCCGCGCTTGCACGGCTGTACCGCCACCTTCCGGTCGAAAACGACGAACAGCGCGAAGTCGTCGCCACGCTCGACCGCGAGCACCCGTTGGTCACGCTGGACGACGCGATGCAAGAGCTAGTGGTCACCGTCGCCGACCTGCAAGATCTCACCAACGCGCAGCGCTACAAGGTCGACACGATCAAGCGCGAGACGCCCAAGGTCGGCCGCAACGACCCTTGCCCCTGCGGCAGTGGCAAGAAGTTCAAGCAATGCCACGGGGCGGCGTGAGCGTGGGTCGCATCGCCTGACGGATGCGCATCCAGCTGCTTTCCGATCTGCACCTCGAGACCGAGGTGTTCGCACCCACGGCGGCACCGGACGCTGAGCTGCTGGTGCTCGCCGGCGACATCGACAGCTCGTGGGCCGGCCTAGAACTCTTTCGCGATTGGCCGGTGCCGGTGATCTTCGTCGCAGGCAACCACGAATTCGACGAACGCGAGATCACCCAGACCTGGCCGGCGTTGCGCGCGCGTTGCGCGCGACTTGGCATTCGGCTGCTCGAGTGCGAAACCCTGATCCTGAGCGACGCCGCAGGCAGGCGCATCCGATTCGTTGCCACCATCCGCTGGTGCGACTTCGACCTGTTCGGCCCCGCACGGCGCGAGCGTGCGATGCGTGCGGCCAGCTACTTCATGAAGATCATGCGGGCGACGCGCCACGGCGCGCCGCTGGACGCGGCCGCTGTGCGCGAAGAAGCACTCAGCTGCGGCGCCTGGCTGCATCAGGAGCTGAAGCGGCCCCGGGCCGGCTGGGATGCGACCGTGGTCATCACCCACTTCGCCCCCAGCCTGCGCAGCGCCGACCCGCGCTACGGCAACCAGCCCGGCACCGCGAGCTTTTGCAATGCCGATGACGCGATGCTGCCGCTGGCCGACCTCTGGATCCACGGCCACCTGCATTGCCAGCACGACTACCGCGCCCCGCACGTGGGCGGCGCCACACGGGTTGTCTGCAACTCACGCGGCCATGCGCGCAAGGGCGAGGCGCGCGGGCACCAGCCCTGGCTGGTTCTGGAGATTTAGCGCGCCAGCCCGGTGAAGCAGGTGCGCATCAGCATCTCGATGATCTGTTCGTCGCCGTGGTTGCCACCCGCCTTCAGCAGACTCAGCACCGGGTCACAGGCTCTCGCGAACAAGGTGTAGAGCACCACCTCGGGCGGCAAGCCCGCATCGAGCCGCCCGGCCTGCTGGCCCGCGACGATCCAGGCGCCAAGCAGATCGCTCAGGCGCATGAGCCGGTCGAGGTAGGTCTTGTTGCCAATCAACGCGGCGCGCAGCGCCGAGTTCTGAGCCGGCAGCGATGGCATTTCGCCCGCAAGCTGCACCTGCATGGTCCAGCGCGTCAGTGCCTTCAGGCGGTCCAGCTCGGTGGCGTGCGACGCATCCTGCTCGAGCCGCTCGACCTGTGCGATGGCGCGCTCGAGCACGCCGATCATCGCCGCGCCCGCGAGGGCTTCCTTGGAGCTGAAGTGCTTGTACAGGCTCGCCTTGGCAATGCCGACGTCGGCCGCGACGGCATCCACCGTCATCGCGTCGAAGCCCTTCTCGGCCAGCAGGCGGTTGACCGCTGCAACGATTGCTTCTTCGCGTGCGCGCAGCATTTGCGCCTTGAACGAGACCCGGGTCATGCCGGGATTCTAGACACCGGCCAAATGAGATGGATGTGCCGGTCGCGATGCGACTGGCGCGTCACATTGGGTGGCACTACAGACCCGAGCGCCGGATGAGGCGGCTTTCCCACGGAATCTCCGAGCCCGGCGGCAAGGTGTGCCCCCAGCTGGGCATCGACACGGTGGGCGTCTCGAAGCTTGCATCGAGACCGAACGCCGTGCCCATGTCGGCCGGGTCGGCCGGGTCGGCGTCGACAGCCCTCGGCGCGCGCTCGGCACGCAGCGCCATCAACCAGGAAAATCGTCCAGACCAGTTCATCGCAACCTCCCTCATCCCTGAGCGTGCAACAAAGTGTGCGCGCGTTGCGCCGGCTTGATGCATCGAAATGAGGCCGAAGTCGGTCGCACTTGGCGTTCGCGGGCTTTGCTCGCTCGGCGGCGAGGGGGAGCGCCGGATCGGGTCTAATTGGCCCATCCCCTCATCCCCGCACGAAGGATCCAGCATGTACGCCGACGTCAAGCTCTACATCAACGGTGAATGGTGCGATGGCACCGAAGGCAAGAGCGAGCCTATCGTCAACCCCGCCACCGGCCAAGTGATCGCGCGCCTCGCACACGCCTCACGCGCCGATCTGGACCATGCGCTGCAAGCCGCCGACAAGGGCTTCAAGGCCTGGCGCAGGGTGTCCGCCTACGACCGCTACAAGCTGCTGCGCAAGGCCGCCGACATCATCCGCAGCCGCGCCGACGAGATCGCGCCGCTGATGACGCAGGAACAGGGCAAGCCGCTCGCCGAGGCGCGGATGGAAACCGTGCTCGCCGGCGACATCATGGACTGGTTCGCCGAGGAGGCACGGCGCACCTATGGCCGCCTCGTGCCGCCCCGCGCCGAGGGCGTCGTGCAGGCGGTCGTGAAGGAGCCAGTCGGGCCGGTGGCGGCATTCACGCCCTGGAACTTCCCGATCAACCAGGCGGTGCGCAAGGTTTCGGCCGCGCTGGCCGCCGGCTGCTCGGTGATCCTGAAGGGGCCGGAAGAAACGCCGGCCAGCTGCGCCGCGCTGATCAAATGCTACGTCGATGCGGGGGTGCCGGCCGGCGTCGTGCAACTGGTGTTCGGCGTGCCGTCCGAAATCTCCGAGTACCTGATCCCGCATCCGGTGATCCGCAAGATCACTTTCACCGGCTCGACGCCGGTCGGCAAGAAGCTCGCCGCGCTCGCCGGCCAGCACATGAAGCGCATCACGATGGAGCTCGGCGGCCACGCGCCGGCGATCGTGTTCGGCGATGCGGATGTCGACGCGGCGGCGAAAATGTATGCCGGCGCCAAGTTCCGCAACGCCGGCCAGGTCTGCGTGTCGCCGACGCGCTTTCTGGTGCACGATTCGATCCACGCCCGCTTCGTCGACGGCTTCCTGGCGGCCACCGCAAAGCTCAAGGTTGGCGACGGCATGCAGGCCGACACGCGCATGGGCCCGCTGGCCAATAGCCGGCGCGTCGAGGCGATGCAGATGTTCGTCGACGACGCGGTGGGCAAGGGCGCGAAGCTGCGAGCGGGCGGCAAGCGCATCGGCAGCACCGGCTACTTCTTCGAGCCGACCGTGCTGACCGACGTGCCGCTGTCGGCCCGCATCATGAGCGAGGAGCCCTTCGGCCCGATCGCGCCCATCGTGCCGTTCAGCAGCTTCGACGAGGTCGTGGC
>JANYBE010000101.1 GCA_025360945.1 Rhizobacter sp.
ACCGCCGCAGCCTTCGACCACATGCCCACAGCCTTCGACCATTGAATTGAAGAGGGAAAGAAAGAGCCAAAACGACAGCCGGCCGACGGGTAACATTCCTTCGTGAGGCAACACGCCGGCCAGCCTAATTGTCGCCAACCACTCGATCAATTTTGCGGGACGGCGAACACCAGAACATTCGAGATCCAGGGCATGTAGTGACCTGCAGCAGCAAGTTCTTGCCTACCTTGGCGCTGTGGCAGCCGATGGTCCAGATCAGGCCGGATGGAATCCGATCGACATAGTCGACCTGGTCGCCAGTCCTGACGACTATCGATGCACGGCAGATTGCACGCTCCGAGTTGCGCAGGACAAAGTCTCGGTCTGGATTGCCAGAAGCTCGCCGAATGCCCTCGGGAGCGCACGCTGTCGGCGACCCTTCCCTCTGCTCACGCCCTGTGCTGAACCACGCCCATGTCGCGTGTGGCCGGGTGGTTGGTGGAGACCAAGGTGGAGACCAAGGCGGTGGCCTCGATGAACCTTGTGTGAAGCCAATATTGCGCAGCGGAGGATCAAGCTGACGATCAGTACGATCAGTACGATCAGCACGATCAGCACGATTTGCTGATAGGTTCTAAGCTGGTTCTAAGCCGTTCTAAGCCACATCACCGCACTCCGCGCCAGCCGAATCGAGCTGAGGGAACCTCCATCGCTCTCAGGCAGGGCTCGCGTGATTTCCTCACGACGATTTGACCAATTACCCCCGCCTCGGGGATAACGACGCCGGGAACCATTTGTAACAATGTGTGAGTCAACGGCCTGAAACCGGCTGCTCGCGAAACTCGATAGTCACCGGAAAGAAAATGAAGTACATCGGCACGACATTAACTGGTTTGGTTGCGGCACTGGCATGCGTCTCTGTGCAGGCACAGAGCTTCAATCTTCTGTCCGCAGGCCCGACGAAGGAACTGGCGACGGACACATCGGTCACCGTCAATGTCGCGAGCGATCTCGGCGCTGGCATCTTGGACATCCAAATCGCGGGATACAAGAGCCTGGACGGTGTCAACTCGTACGAGGACGTTTTCACGCTGTACGAGGGCAAGACCGAGATTTTCAGCGGATCGTTCAACATGGGGGGCGGTGGGCGCAATGAAGTTCTGTTCAATCCGGACGGCGCGAAGGTCGTGACGACCACGAACGGCGCCAAGGCCGACCCGCACCATTCGACCGCGGTGACCTGGGAGGGTGGCGTGACCGACATCTGGCTGCCGCTGGCTGACTTGACCGCCGGGCCGCTGGTGTTTTCGTACACCAGCCTGTCCGGCCCCGGCTATGCCGGATTCCAGGGTCTGGGCGACGAGGGGTGGGGCGTGAATTCGGTGAAATTCGTCACCGCCCCGGTTCCCGAACCGCAAACCTACGCGCTGATGCTGGCCGGACTGGGGGTTGTCAGCTTCGTAGCGCGTCGGCGCCGCGGCATTTGATCGACCGGTCCGGTGTTGGGAGACCGAACGACAGGACCGGTCTCGAGTTTCGGCCGCACGCGAATTGGGTCCTTAGATGACCTCCACGTTCGCCCCGTATACCCCGAGCAATGCGTCCGACGTCAGCAACTTCATCGGCTCCGCGTTGGCTTGCGCAACCAGCATTCTGTCAAACGGGTCCTTGTGAAGCGCCGGCAGCCTGGCCAAGTGCTCTGCGTGCGCCCCGCGCACCGGTAGCTCCAGGTATCCGTTGTCGCGCGCGGCCTGGCGCAGCGCAGCGACATCGACGTCGAGCTTGCCGATGCCGCACTTGATGGCGACCTTCCAGAAGGAGGCTGCGCTCACGTAGACCTCGTTGTCGGGGTCGACGATGCGACCCTGCAGGTGCTCGACGCGGGGGTCGCCCGCGGCCACCCACAACACGTTGGTGTCGAGCAGCAGCCACATTCGTCGCCCTCGAAGGCGCGAACCACATCACCGGAAGCGGGGCCTCGAGGTCGGCGGGCAGGTTGAGCTTGCCTTTCATGAAACCGGAGTCTTTTCCGACGAGATATGAGCCTGGAGGGGGGCTGTTTGAGCAACTCGGGCCCGACGAGCGCGGGTTAAGACTGCACCCCTGCCTCCTGCTTCGTCACGCGAACACGTCACTTGCATTCCGGGAGGCGCCCATAAAAGACCTTCCCTTGGGGCCGGGTCGATGCGCGGCTCATTGGGCACGGATTCCTTTGGCGCAGTTCGCGTTCGCGTTGACCTTTTGCTGCCCAGGCTCCCCAGCGCGCTCGATCACGAGGCAGCTGTTGCCGCGCTCCAGCGCCTCGCCGCAGCAGTCACAGCTCACGCGCAGCTGCAGCGGGTGACCGCATGGGCGGTGCACGAACTTGACCGGTGAGCGGTAGCGCTCGGGGAGCCATTGGTCAGCCCAGGCTTGGATCGCCAGCAGGATCGGATGCAGGTCGATGCCCTTGTCCGTGAGCGCATAGGCGCCCTTCCCGTAGCGATCGGCGTCCGTCGTCGGGCGCAGGATGCCAAGCGCTGAAAGATGGGCGAGCCGGTCTGCGAGGATGTTGGTCGAGATGCCTAGGTGCATCTGAAAGTCGTTGAATTTGCGCACGCGCGTGAAGAGGCACATCACCAGCTCGATTCCCCACTTGTCGCCGAACACATCGATCGCATGTGTCAGTGGTATCGGTGCACCTGTACCGCGCTTCGTTGTGCTCAATGTCGAGCGCCGGTATGAGGTCGCCTTGGTCGGCATCGGCCGCATCTCGCGCTGGCTGACGGCGAGCTTGATGTCGATTGCCTGCAGCCCGGCGTCGCAGGCGGCGCAATGCGACGCCGGCTGCACGGTCATGCTGCCGCAGGGGAGGTGTTCGATGCGCAGGCCGCCGCCGCTGGCATGCCAGGTTTGTTCCCAGCGCGCCATCGTCGCGAACACGTCGAACAGGGCCAGCCCCATGTGGCTGAGGTGGTAGTCGTAGCGCGGCGGGCGTCGCGTATAGGGCAGCCGCACGATGATCCCCTGCTCATCCAGCATCGCCAGCCGACTGGTCAGCAACCGGCTGGCCATGCCGCTGCGCTCGCTGAAATCGTTGAAGCGATGCGTGCCCGTCTGAGCGAGCAGCAAGGTCACGAGCGACCAGCGATCGCACAGCACGTTTGCTGCTTGGCGCACTGCATTCAGCACCGCGTTGACAGTCAGCGCGTCGATTGCGGGCGCGCGTTCGGGCGCCGTTGGCGTGGGGGCTGTGAGGGTCGCCATGAGACGAGTCTAACGGCTGCTGACGGCTTGATGCGGTGGCGTCAATCACTTGCACAAAGAGTCTTACTTAATTAAAAGTAGTGATTTCCGTAGAAACACCTAGGACTTTTGTCGCGGACGTGACTTTCATAGTGCATGTCACTGACTTATTCTTGCGTACAGCGCGACGCCAGATCGGCGCCAGACCAGGAGACTCGCATGACCATCGAATCCGTCATTTCGTTCAGGCGTGGCGCCAGCGTCCAGCAGATCTTCGCCGAGGACAAGAATCCACCGCCCGACATCCTGCGCATGGAGTCGGCGCGCGACATGGGCCGCGAGGATGTCTCGCTCGACCGCTACTACACCCGCGAATGGCACGAGCGTGAGGTCGAGACGGTGTGGCGCAGGACCTGGCAGATGGCCTGCCGCGTCGAGGACATCCCCGAGGTGGGCGACACCGAGATCTACGAGATCGTGCACGACTCGCTGATCATCGTGCGCACCGGCGCCGGCCCGAACGACATCCGCGCCTACGTCAACTCCTGCCTGCACCGCGGCACGATCCTCTGCACCGAAGGCGGCAACTTGCGTCACTTCAAGTGCCCGGTGCATGGCATCACCTGGAGCCTGGATGGCAAGCTCGCCGGGCTGCCTTGTGCGTGGGACTTCCCGCAGGTCGATCGCGAAACCTTCAACTTGCCCGAGGCGCAAGTGGGCCTGTGGGCCGGCTTCGTCTTCATCAACTTTGACCCGCTGTGCGAGCCGCTGGAGAGCTACCTCGAGTGCCTGCCCGAGCACTTCAAGGATTTTCACCTCGAGAACCGCTACAAGGCGGTGCACGGCGGCAAGGTGCTGCCCTGCAACTGGAAGCTCGCGCAGGAGGCCTTCATGGAGGGCTTCCACATTGCCGCGACGCATCCGCAATCGGTCGAGTACACGGCTGACACCAACACTCAGTACGACGTGTTCGACGGCCGTCACGTGAACCGCTTCGTGATGCCCGAAGGCGTGGCCAGCCCGGCACTGGGGAACTACCCGCAGCAGAAGATCGTCGACGCGATGCAGCGTGACATCGCGTTCTACGCGAACCGCGAGATCAAAGTCGGCGAGGGCGAAAGCGCGCGCGAGCGGATTGCCGACCACGCCCGCGCGCGCTTCTCCAAGTCGACCGGTCGCGACTTCTCGAAGCTCTCGACCAGCGAGGCGATCGACCTGATCCAGTACCAGCTGTTCCCCAACCTCGGGCCCTGGGCCGGGATGGCCACGCCGCTGGTCTACCGCTTCCGCCCAAACGGCGACAACCCCGAGGAATGCATCATGGAAATCATGATGCTGTTCGCCAAGGCGGAGGACAGCACCCACCCGCCGGTGGGCAAGGCGACGATCGTCGGCCTGCACGACTCTTGGCACAAGGTGCCCGGCATGGGCTCGGCCGCCGACGTGACGGATCAGGACACCGAGAACCTCAAGCGCATCCAGCGCGGCATTCGCGCCTCGAAGAAGCCGGGTGCGACCATGAGCGTCTATCAGGAAAGCCGCATCCGGCACTTCCACAAGACGCTCGAAGCCTACATGGCGAAGTAGGGTCGACGACCCGATTGCGAGTTGTCGCCGCGAGCGAATCCGCGGCGGTATTTTTCTCACTGCCCCGGAGAACGCGCCATGAGCGAGCATCCCTGGATCAAGTCCTTCCCGCCCGGCGTGAAGTGGGACGCTCCGATTCCGGTCGGCTTCGTGCAGCAGATGCTGGACGACGCGGTGACCACCTGGCCCGACAACCCCGCCCTCGACTTCATGGGCCGGCGCATCAGCTACAGCGAACTGGGGTCGCTGATGAACCGCGCCGCGGCGGGCTTCCAGCGGCTCGGCGTCAAGCCCGGCGTGCACGTCGGCCTGTACCTGCCGAACACGCCGCAGTACGTGATCGCGTTCTTCGGCGTGCTCAAGGCCGGTGGCACGGTCGTCAACTACTCGCCGCTAGACGCCGCGAAGGTGCTCGAGCACAAGGTCGAAGACAGTGAGACCGACATCCTGGTTACCCTCGACCTCGCCGCGCTGTACCCGCAGATGGACACGTTGCTGTCGACCACCCGGCTGAAGACACTGGTGATCGGAAATGTCGCCGAGATGAGCGCCAGGCCCGAGGTCGCACGAGCGCAGCTCGAGGCAGCGAAGCAGCTGTCGGCCGTGTCGTTCGACGAGCGGCACCTCGGCTTCGAGCAGCTGCTCGCGAACGATGGCGCGATCACGCCAGTGCAGCAAGGCGACCCGCGCGAGGCGCTCGCGATTCTGCAGTACACCGGCGGCACGACCGGCCTGCCCAAGGGCGCGATGCTGACGCACGCCAACGTCACTTCGGCAATCAACCTGTTCGCCGCGACCGCCAGCGGCGACGTGCGCCTGCTCACACCCGGCGGCGACCGCATCCTGACCGTACTGCCGCTGTTCCACGTCTATGCACTTGCGATGAACATGGTGTTCGGCCTGCGCAACGGCGCCGAACTGATCCTGCACATGCGCTTCGACCTCGAGGCCGTCATCGCCGACCTGGTGAACAAGAAGGTCACGATGTTCCCTGCGGTACCGACCATGTACACCGCGCTGATCAACCGCCCCGGCATCGAGAAGCTCGACTTCAGCGCGCTCAGGTTCTGCGCCACCGGCGGCGCACCGGTGTCGCTCGAAGTGAACCAGCGCTTTCAGGCGCTGACTGGTTGCCAGCTGTTCGAGGGCTGGGGCCTGACGGAGACCTCGCCGGCTGGCACCTTCACTCCTGTCGTCGGCCGCCGCCGGCCCGGCTCGTGCGGGCTGCCCGGCCCGGGCATCGACATCCGCTTCGCCAGCCTCGATGACCCGACGAAAATCGTGGCACTCGGCGAGCGCGGCGAGATCTGCCTAAAGGGCCCGAACGTGATGAAGGGCTACTGGAAAAACCCGCAGGCCACCGCGGAGGTGATGACCGCCGACGGC
>JANYBE010000126.1 GCA_025360945.1 Rhizobacter sp.
ATGGCAGGATCGCGACGGCACGATCCAAAAGCGCGATGCCAAGTCGGACATGGGCGGCACGATGCGGCTGGGGGCGCAGAGCTCGGACGTGACGGCGGGGACACTGGCCAACCAGATCTATGGCAAGGTCGTCACCGAGCGCCACCGCCACCGCTACGAAGCCAACGAGCATTACCTCGACCGGCTCCGCGAGGCCGGCCTGGTGATCTCGGCGATCACGCAGCGCGAGAAGCTGACCGAGATCGTCGAGCTGCCGCAGAGCGTGCATCCATGGTTCGTCGGCGTGCAGTTTCACCCAGAGTTCAAGAGCACGCCGTGGGACGGGCATCCGCTTTTCATCAGCTACGTGAAGGCGGCGCTGGATCATCAACGCGCGGCGAAGGCCGAGAAGGTGGCCGCATGAAGCTGTGCGGCTTCGAGATCGGCCTCGCGCAGCCGTTCTTCCTGATCGCCGGCCCGTGCGTGATCGAGTCCGAGCAATTGCAGATGGACGTGGCCGGGCAATTGAAGGAAATGACGGCTGCGCTCGGTATTCCGTTCATCTTCAAGAGCAGCTTCGATAAAGCCAATCGCTCGTCGGGAAGCACCTTCCGCGGCCCCGGCCTGGACAAGGGGATGGAGATCCTCGCGAAGGTCAAACGTGAACTCAAGGTGCCGGTGCTGACCGACATCCACGACGAGTCGCAGATCGCGCAGGTCGCGAGCGTCGTCGACGTGTTGCAGACGCCGGCCTTCCTGTGTCGCCAAACTGATTTCGTGCGCGCCGTCGCGCAAAGCGGCAAGCCGGTGAACATTAAGAAGGGCCAGTTCCTCGCGCCCCACGACATGAAGAACGTGATTGACAAGGCCCGTGCCGCTGCGCGCGAGAAGGGTCTCCTAGAGGACAACTTCATGGCCTGCGAACGTGGGGCGAGCTTCGGCTACAACAACCTCGTCTCTGACATGCGCAGCCTCGCGATCATGCGCGAGACGAACGCACCGGTCGTGTTCGACGCGACCCACTCGGTGCAGTTGCCAGGCGGCCAGGGGACGAGTTCGGGCGGCCAGCGCGAGTTCGTGCCGGTACTGGCGCGCGCGGCGATCGCCGTAGGCGTCGCCGGCGTCTTCATGGAAACCCACCCCGACCCCGCCCATGCGCTGAGCGACGGGCCGAACGCGGTGCCGCTGAAACACATGCGGGCGCTGCTCGAACAGCTCGCGTCGCTGGACCGCGTGGTCAAGGCACGGCCGCTGCTCGAGAACGACTTTTCGTGCTGAATTTGAACCCCTGGAGAAGAACAAAATGAGTGCCATCGTTGACATCGTCGGCCGCGAGATCCTCGACAGCCGCGGCAACCCCACCGTCGAATGCGACGTGCTGCTCGAAAGCGGCACGATGGGCCGCGCCGCGGTGCCCTCGGGCGCATCGACCGGTTCGCGCGAGGCGATCGAGCTGCGTGACGGCGACAAGAAGCGCTACCTCGGCAAGGGCGTGCTGAAGGCGGTCGAACACGTCAACACTGAAATCAGCGAGGCCGTGCTCGGCCTGGACGCGAGCGAACAGGCCTTTCTCGACCGCACGCTGATCGACCTCGATGGCACCGAGAACAAGAGCCGGCTGGGTGCGAACGCGACGCTGGCGGTGAGCATGGCCGTCGCGCGCGCCGCCGCCGAGGAGTCGGGCCTGCCGCTGTACCGCTACTTCGGCGGCGCGGGCGGCATGCAGATGCCGGTGCCGATGATGAACGTCATCAACGGCGGCGCTCACGCGAACAACAACCTCGACCTGCAAGAGTTCATGATCATCCCGGTCGGCGCCCCGAGCTTTCGCGAAGCGGTGCGCTACGGTGCCGAGGTGTTCCACGCCTTGAAGAAAATTCTCGGCGACAAGGGCATAAGCACCGCTGTTGGCGACGAAGGCGGCTTCGCGCCCAGCGTCGCGAGCCATGAAGCGGCGATCCAGATGATCCTTGAGGCGATCGACAAGGCAGGCTACACGGCGGGTTCGCAGATCGCGATCGGTCTGGACTGCGCCGCGAGCGAGTTCTACAAGGACGGTAAGTACCACCTCGATGGCGAAGGCCTGGTGCTTTCCGCACCGGAGTGGACAGACATCCTTAGCACCTGGGTCGACAAGTACCCGATCATCAGTATCGAAGACGGGATGGGTGAGTCTGATTGGGACGGCTGGAAACACTTGAACGACCGTCTCGGTTCGAAGGTACAAATCGTCGGCGACGACCTGTTCGTCACTAACACCAAGATCCTGAAAGAAGGCATCGAGAAGCGCGTCGCGAACTCGATCCTCATCAAGATCAACCAGATCGGCACATTGACCGAAACCTTCGCCGCAATCGAAATGGCCAAGCGCGCCGGCTGGACCGCGGTGATCAGCCACCGTTCGGGCGAGACCGAAGACTCGACTATCGCCGACATCGCAGTCGGCACCAACGCCGGCCAGATCAAGACCGGCTCGCTGAGCCGCAGCGACCGCATGGCCAAGTACAACCAGCTGCTGCGCATCGAGGAAGACCTCGGCGACGTCGCCAGCTACCCGGGGCGCGCCGCGTTCTACAACCTGCGCTAGCGCTCTGGCGGCCGATGCGCTATCTCACCGTCGCCCTCATCGCGCTGATCGCGCTGGTGCATGCCGAGCTCTGGTTCGGCAAGGGCGGCGTGCCGCGCATGATGGAGTTGCAAGGCAAGCTGCAGACGCAGCTGGCGGCGAACACGGCCGCAAGGACTCGCAACGTCCAGCTCGACGCCGAAGTACGCGACCTGAAGGCAGGCCTGGAGATGGTCGAAGAGAAGGCGCGCTATGAACTCGGCATGGTCAAGCCCGACGAGATCCTCGTCCAGGTGACCACGACAAAACGCTAGCACGCCACCCGGGTGGACGCGTTGCTGCGGGCATTGCAGCCCTTCTTCGCACCTGCGCTCACGCTGTGGGCCACGCCGGTGAGCGTGCTCGAGATCGCCGCCTTCGTGCTCGCTGTAGCGATGGTCGTGCTCAACATGCGCGTCAACCCGCTCGCCTGGCCGCTCGCCATCATCAGTTCGCTGCTGTACTTCGCGCTGTTCTGGAACAGCAAGCTCTACGGCGACGCGAGTCTGCAGATTTTCTTCGCGCTGGTGGCAGCGTGGGGGTGGTGGCAATGGCTGCGCGGCACCGAAGCCGACGGCAGTGCGCTGCACGTGCGCTCGCTCGGGCCTCGCGGCCGTGCATGCGTGCTCGGAGCGCTCGTGCTCGCATGGCCCGCCACCGGCTGGTTCCTGAGGAACTACACCGACACCGACGTGCCGTGGTGGGACGCCTTCCCAACAGCCGCCAGTGTGATCGGACAGTGGCTGCTCGCCCGCAAGTACATTGAGAACTGGGCCGCGTGGATCGTCGTCAACTTCGTCAGCGTCGGCCTGTTTGCGTACAAGGGGCTGTGGCTCACCATGGTGCTGTACACGCTGTTCATCGCGATGTCGTTCATGGGCTGGCGCGCCTGGCGCAGGCTCGCCGCATCGTGAGCCTGGTCGTCGCGCTGCTCGGCGCCGAGAGCACCGGCAAGACCACGCTGGCGCAGGCGCTGGCCGCAGCGCTTGCGGTCGACGGGCGAAGCGTCGTACTCGTCCCCGAGTATCTGCGCGAGTTCTGCGATGCGCGCGGCCGCACGCCGCGCCAGGACGAGCAATCGCACATCGCCTGCGAGCAGACGCGTCGCATCGCGCTGGCCGCGAGCATGCATGACCTCGTGGTCGCCGACACCACCGCGCTGATGATCGCGGTCTACAGCGACACCGTGTTCGGCGACACCAGTCTCTACGCGAGTGCCGAGGCCGCACACCGCGCGGGCTGCGACCTCACGCTGCTGACCGCGCTCGACCTGCCCTGGCAGGCCGACGGCCTGCAACGCGACGGCCCGCATGTGCGCGAGCCGGTCGACGCGTTGGTGCGCGCCGCATTGGCTCGCACCAACGTGGCCTACTCGGTCGTGTTCGGCCGCTGCGACGCGCGCACGCAAGCTGCGCACGCGAGTGTGCAACGCGCCCTCGCGTCGCGCTCCGCACCCGACGACGAGGCAAGCAACCCGCGCTGGCACTGGCATTGCGAGCGCTGCGGCGACGCGAACTGTGAGCGTCATGCCCGATTGCCGAACGCCGGCGTTCGCGGTGAGAATGGCACGCGCTGAACTGAACCCGGCGCACCATCAGAAGGCTCCCGCGATGCCCAAGGGCTGTTAGAAATGTGGCACCCAGAACGCCGATGACACGAAGTTCTGCTGTGCTTGCGGTGCCGAATTGAGCGCGTCATTCCCAGACACCCTCGCGGGGCCTCCCGATGTTGGCCGCCACGCCCGCGATGCACTGAACCCGGCCGGCGCACGCTTTTGCGCCAAATGCGGCGCCGACCAGAGAGAGGTGACGATTCCCGCGTCCTTCGCGCCCACTGCGCGACCTGCGCCCGCGGCGCCGACAACAAGAATGCCCCCAGTAGGACCGCGATGAACGACTCGACCCCTTCGCCCGTCGGCGGGCTGTCGCCCGACGCCTTCTCGAACATGTTCGAGGCGATTAACGGGCTGCCCAACCGGCGCGCACTGATCGCAATGGTCGGCTGCATGTGCGTCGGCGTGCTGGCCTTCGGCCTGTTCTCGTTCATGGCTACGCGGATGGGGAGTGTCTTCATCGCCTTCCTCGGTGGTCTGTGCTTTTTTGTCGCCAGTGCCATCGGCGTCAACGCCGCCGGCGTGCTGTTGATGGACCAGGCCAAGGGCGTGCCGTCACGCGGCCTGAGCGGCGCGATCGTCGATGGCCTCATGTGCATTCCGAAGTTCATCGTGCTCGGCCTGGCGCTGTTCGCGGTGTCGCTGCTGGTGTTCATCGCGATCGCGATCGTCTACTTCGTCTGCACGATCCCAGTGCTCGGGCCCATCCTGTTCGTCGTCGTGTTCCCGCTGTCGGTCGTGATCTCAGGGCTGACGCTGTGCGGACTGTTCCTGTGCATGTTCCTCGCGCTGCCGGCGATCTGGGAAGGCGCCACTATCACCCGTGCGATCGCGCAGGCGCAGGCGATCGCGCGCGACCGGCTGGTCGAGGCCTTGCTGCTGATGGCCGTCGTCTGGGTTCTGTCGGTCGTCGTCGGTTTCATCGTGTTCGGGGTGCTGTTCAGCGGACTGGTGCCGATGCTCGGTATGTCGGCCTCTATCCTCGGCGGCGACGCGATGGGTGGCCTGATAGGCATGATGCGTCACCGTGTCGAATTCGGTGACATGGGCGGCGGTGGCTTCGATGGCAGCGGTGCCGGCCATATGCTCGCCGCAGGCATCGGCGGCGGGTTGCTGTGGACGCTGGCCGGCTCGCTGCTGTCCCTCGTAAACCTGCTGGGCTTGAACCTGGTCTATCTGCGCGTCACCGAAGGACTGGGAAGTGGCGCGGCCGAAGCCGCCCCGATGGCGCGCCAGGACGATACGAAGCGCTAGGCCACCGAGCTGGGCCACAAGGCCAAGGACGCGCCCGAGCGCGCGTGCGAGCAGGCGCGCCAATCAGCGGCCGTCGCGCAGGAAAGCGCGGCAGCGTCGGCCGCATCGGCGCCGGCACCGTCTTCGCCGTTGCATGCACCTCCCACGTTCTCGCCCGCATCGACCCCGTCGCAGCTCACACCGCGTGAACCGCTCAAGTAGCGATCAATGCGTTGCCGTCGAGCCCGGCGCCTGCTTGCTCGGCGCCGTGAACAGCTCACCCACATCGACCGGGTCGAAATGGTATTTGGCACCGCAGAAATCACAGCCGATCTCGACGCGCCCCTGCTCGGTGATGATGCCGTCGATCTCCTCGCGGCCGAGGCTCTTGAGCATGGTGCCGACGCGCGCGCGCGAGCATGAGCACACGAAACGCGGGCCGGCCTCGCCCTGCATCGGCGCGAAACGGCGCAGCGGTTCTTCCCAGAACAGGCGGCGCAGCAGCGTGTCCGCATCGAGAGTGAGCAGTTCGTCGCGCGTGAGCGTTCCGGCAAGCAGTGCGATGCGCCTGTAGGCCTCGTCCAGACCGATGCGGTCTTCATTGCGCACCGCCGTCTCCAGGTTGCCGGCGCCCTGCACCGGCAGGCGTTGGATCAGCAGACCGGCTGCAACCTCGTCGTTGGCGGCGAGGATCAACCGGGTATCGAGCTGCTCGGACTGCAGCATGTAGTGCTCCAGCACCTCGCTCAGTTGCTGCAAAGGCTCGCGCCGATCGCCATGCAGTGCGACCACGCCCTGGTACGCTTGCTGGCCGGCGCGCTTGTCCTTCGGGTCGAGGGTGATCGCGCAGCGGCCCTGGCCGTGCAAGTTGACCATCGCCTCGAGCCGCGCGCCCTCGGGCACCTCGCCCACGACCTTGGCCGTGACGCGGAAGGCCAGATCGTCCTGCACCTCGGCGACGGCCAACTTCACCGGCCCGTCGCCATAGACCTGCAACACGAGTGCGCCGTTGAATCGGATGTTCGATTGCATCAGCACGCCGGCCGCGGCCATCTCGCCGAGCAGCGCGTGCACCTCCGGCGCGAACGCGTCGCCGGAATTCGAGCGCCGGGCCAGCACCTCACGCCAACTGCTGGTTAATCGCACGAGCATGCCACGCACCGGCAGGCCGTCGAAGATGAATTTGTGCAGTTCGGCCATATCAGGCGACACGGCTCAGGCCGGCCTGGTATCGCTTCGCGTTGTCGACGTAGTGCGTTGCCGCGCGCTGCATACCCGCGATCTGCTCTGGCGTTAGCTCGCGCACGACCTTTGCCGGCGTACCCATGATCATCGAACCGTCCGGAAACTCCTTGCCTTCAGTCACCAGCGAGCCGGCGCCGACGAGGCAGTGCCTGCCGATCTTCGCGCCATTGAGCACGACTGCCTTGATGCCGATCAGCGAGCCGTCGCCGACCGTGCAGCCGTGCAGCATCACCTGGTGGCCGATCGTGACGTCCTCACCCAGCGTGAGCGGGAAGCCCGGATCGGAGTGCAGCATGCAGCCGTCCTGCACGTTCGAGTTCCGTCCGATGCGCATCGTCTCGTTGTCGCCACGCAGGATCGCGCCGAACCAGATGCTCGACCCTTCCGCGAGTTCCACATTGCCGATCACCTGCGCGCTGTCGGCAACCCAGGCAGTGTCGTGCAGGCGTGGCGTGAGCGTATCGAGCTGGTAAACGGCCATGGAGAACCTTCGCGATGGATCAAAGCCGATAATTCTAGAGATGAACCCACGCCGTCGCGCCCTGGAGATTCTTTGCCTGAGAGAACCGCTCGCCAAGGCCGCGCAAGCGCGCGAGCTGTTCACTCACTTCAAAGTGAACGACATCGATCCCGGGGACCTCCTCGACGCGCCCGACACGCTGCCCGGCCGCCCCGCATTGCCTCGCCTCGTGCCGCCCAAGGAGGTGCCGACGCGCTCGCCGTTCACGCCGCTGGGCCGCGCCGCACTGCTGCACGCGGTCACGCACATCGAGTTCAACGCCATCAATCTCGCACTCGATGCGGTCTGGCGCTTCCACGGCATGCCGGTCGATTTTTACCGCGATTGGCTGCGCGTCGCGAGCGAAGAGGCCTTGCACTTCACGCTGCTGCGCGAGCACCTACTGAGCCTCGGTTTCGACTACGGC
>JANYBE010000162.1 GCA_025360945.1 Rhizobacter sp.
TCTTCTTGCCGGGCACAACGCGAGCCTTCGTTCGATGTCGATCGGCTCACGATAGACCCGCCTCCCGGACCGGCCCGGCACCGGTGTTCAACCCGCCAAGATAGTTGTCGTCACGGCGCCAAGGTAATTGTCGCCAACCAGGCGTCGGGCAGGCCGAGCGATGTTGCGACCTTGCTTGCTACGCGAAAGTCGGCTTCGGCCATGATCATTCTGGACGAGTTGGACAAAGCCGACCACGGCCATGGAACGGGAATTGGAATGCAGTCGTACCTGCTCGGCCTGCTGGAGCCTGAAACGGCGCGGCGACTCATGGACGCCTTTCTCAAGACCGAGTGCGATTTCTCGGGGGTGATGTGGGTCGCGACCGCGAATACGCTCAGCGGGATCCAGGATCCCCTGCTGTCGAGGCTGCGGGTGCTCATGTTGCGCCAGCCTTCTGTCGAGCACTTCCGTGTCATCGCGGAGAACGTGCTGGTCGACATTGCCAATAGCTGGTCGCTGGAGCGGGGCGTTTTTCCGGCGCTCGCGGAACTTGAGCTGCCCTGGGACCGCTTAGGCAGCGCTCGGCAGGTTCGGAAGGCGACGGAGGCGGCGGTGATGCAATGGGCTCGAGAGTTGCAGCGGCACTAAGTGGAGTAGCGGGACGGGGCCGGCTACGAGCAAAAACGCAAGGAGCTCAAGGAGTCAGATCGGAGCTTCACGGGCGTGATCGGAGCTTCAGGTGTCAGACCGGAACTTCGCGAGGTTCGATCGGGTGCTCACCACAAGCCGAAAGCTTGTTCGCCTGCGAGCCGCTTCCTAACACACTACTTTCATTGGTGTTCGCAAGTCCTTATTTTTGAACGCGTTTTCCTTCTGAGACTGTGTTTAAAATCACGTGTAAGTTGTTGATTCCATTGATTTTTCTTTTGGGAGTTGATTGACCGGGCTCGAATTTCCGCTAAAGTGGCGCAAAGTGCACTTTTATAGGTATTCGTGGCAAACATCGTATTTCAGGGGCCCGCGGCTCTGACTTTGGACGGCAAGGGGCGAATCGCCGTGCCGTCGCGTCATCGCGAGCTGCTCACGGCGATGGGTGTTAGCCAGCTGACGGTCACCAAGCAGCCGGGAGGCTCGCTGCTGATCTTCCCGCGTCCGGCCTGGGAGGCGTTTCGCGATCGCGTCGCGGCGCTGCCGATGGAGGCCGCGGGCTGGAAGCGCGTGTTCCTCGGCAATGCGATGGACGTCGAGATCGACGCCTCCTCGCGCGTGTTGATCGCCCCCGAGCTGCGCCTGTCGGCCGGCCTGGTGCGCGATGTGATGCTGCTCGGCATGGGCAGCCACTTCGAGCTGTGGGATGCAAAGGCGTATGCCGAGCACGAAGCCGCCGTAATGCAGTCCAACATGCCGGAGTCGCTGAAGAATTTCAGCTTCTGAACATGCAGCACACTACTGTTCTGCTCCACGAGGCGGTGGATGCACTTGTCACATCCCCCGACGGCATTTACCTCGACGGCACTTATGGCCGTGGCGGGCATTCGCGCCTGCTGTTGCAGCGGCTCTCGCCCCAAGGAAGGTTGGTGGCCATCGACCGCGATGTGCAGGCCGTAGCGGCCGCCTCCACCAACCAGGCAACGCGGGTCACGGACCCGCGTTTTTCCATTCATCACACCAGCTTTGCGCACATGGCCCAGACGCTCGCAGAGCAGGGTGTAAGCAAGGTCGATGGCCTGCTGCTGGATCTGGGCGTCTCATCGCCGCAGATCGACGACCCCGCGCGCGGGTTCAGCTTCCGTTTCGACGGGCCGCTGGACATGCGCATGGACACGACCCGCGGCGAAAGCGCGGCGGACTTTTTGGCCCGCGCCGACGAGCGCCAATTGACGGAGGTGATTCGTGACTATGGGGAAGAACGGTTTGCTCTACAGGTTGCAAAGGCGCTTGTTGCTCGGCGCGAAAGCGGGAGCCCTGTTCGAACCACAGGGGAGCTTTCCGACCACGTGGCTCGTGCTGTCAAGACCCGCGAAGCGGGCCAGAACCCTGCAACGCGCACATTTCAAGCTCTTCGGATTTTCGTCAACGCCGAGCTTGAGGAGCTCGAACAGGGCCTGAACGCAGCGCTCGACCTGCTGCGGCCCGGCGGCAGGTTGGTCGTGATCAGCTTTCACTCGCTCGAAGATCGCATCGTCAAGACGTTCATCGCGCGCGAGAGCAAGAGCGTGTTCGACCGCCGCGCGCCGTTCGCCGAACCGAAGGCGATGCGGCTGCGCTCGATCGCGCGGGTCAAGCCGGGCGAGGACGAAATTCGCGCCAACCCGCGTTCGCGCTCGGCGGTGATGCGTGTGGCGGAGCGCACCGAGGTGGCGGCATGACGCGCCTGAACGTGCTGCTGCTGCTCGGCCTGATCTTCAGCGCGGTCTACCTCGTGCGCGTATCGCACGAGTCGCGCCGTTTGTTTGCCGATCTGGACAAGGCGCGTAACGAGGAGCGCCTGCTCGGCAGCGAGTTCGAGCGCCTTCAGTCCGACCAGCAATCGCAGGCCACGCCCTTGCGCGTCGAGAAGACGGCGCGCGACAAGCTTGCGATGCGCAGCGCAACCCCTGCGGTGACGCAGTACGTGAGTGGTGCGCGCAGCGCGTCCACTGCGTCGAGCGGGAGTGCGCCATGAGCTGGCACGACAATCTCAAGGGATCCTCGAAGCAGGCGGGCAAAGTGCAGGGCCGCAGCCCGGGTGCGAGCTCGCGCGCCGTCAGCTACTCGACCAGCCCGCTGCTCGCGTCGAAGACACCGCCGTGGCGTTCGAAGTTCCTGGTCGCGCTCGTCGGCCTGAGCTTTTGCGGGCTGCTCGGCCGCGCGCTGTACGTGCAGGTGATCGGCACCGACTTCTTCCAGCGCCAGGGCGAGATCCGCTATGCGCGCACGCTCGAGCTGCCGGCCAGCCGCGGCCGCATCCTGGATCGCAACGGGCTGATCCTCGCGTCGAGCATTCCCGCGCCGTCCCTGTGGGCGATCCCGAGGGACTTCGATGCCGAGCCTGCGCAGCGCAAGCAGCTCGCCAGGCTGATCGGCATGACGACCAAGGAGCTGGCCGACCGGCTCGACGACAACCCTAACTTCGTCTGGCTGCGGCGCCAGGCCGACGACCAGGTCGCCAAGGATGTGCTCGCACTCGGTCTGAAGGGCGTGCATCAGGTGCGCGAGTACAAGCGCAAATACCCCGAAGGAGAGGCGGCAACACATGTGGTCGGCTTCACCAGCGTGGAGGACAAGGGCCAGGAAGGCATCGAGCTCGCGCACCAGACGGAGCTGGCCGGCCGCGACGGCACGCGGCGCGTGATCAAGGATCGCCTGGGCCGCGTGATCGAGGACATCGGCGACAGCGTCGCCGCCGTAGACGGCCATGACGTGGAGCTGAGCATCGACTCGAAGGTGCAGTTCTTCGCCTACCAGCGCATCCGCGATGCGGTGGCCGAGCACAAGGCCAAGGCCGGCAGCGTCGTCGTGCTCGACGCGCGCAGCGGCGAGGTGCTCGCGCTGGCGAACTACCCGAGCTACACGCCCGGCGAGCGCCGCAACCTGACCGGCGAACAGCTGCGCAACCGCGCGCTGACCGACACCTTCGAGCCCGGCTCGACGGTCAAGCCCTTCATCGCCGCGTGGGCGCTGGAGACCGGTCGCGTCAAACCCGACACCGTCATCCACACCGCGCCCGGCAAGATCTCAATGGGCGGCTTCGTCATCAGCGACTCGCATGCGCATGGCGACCTGACCGTCTCGGAAGTGATCCAGAAGTCGAGCAACATCGGCGCGATGCGCATGGGCCTGATGTTCCAGCCGCGCGAGATGTGGGAGCTCTACACCCAGGCCGGTTTCGGCCAGAAGCCGCAGATCGCCTTCCCCGGCGCGGTGACGGGGCGGCTGCGGCCGTTCAAGACCTGGAAGCCGATCGAACAGGCGACGATGAGCTACGGCTACGGCCTGTCGGCCTCGCTGTTTCAGATCGCGCATGCGTACACCGTGTTCGCGCACGACGGAGAGTTCATACCGGTCACGCTCGCGAAGAGCGCGACGCAAGGTGACGAAGCCAAGGTCAGCGGCCTGAAGGTGATCTCGCCCGAGACAGCGAAGACGGTGCGTCAGATGCTCAGCCTCGTCACCGGCCCCGGCGGCACGGCGCCGAAGGCGCAGACCATCGGCTACTCGGTGGGCGGAAAGTCGGGCACCGCGTACAAGCAGGAGGGCAAGGGCTACGCGACCAAGAAGTACCGCTCGTGGTTTGTCGGGATCGCACCGATCAGCGACCCGCGCATCATTGTCGCGGTAATGGTCGATACGCCGACCGCTGGCAAGTGGTACGGTGGCGACGTGGCAGCACCGGTGTTCAGCGACCTGGTGCAGCAGACGCTGCGCACCCTCGGCGTGCAGCCCGATCTGGACGTGAAGACGCAGATCGTCACGCGCGAAGTGCCGGCCGAGGACGAGAGTTTCTGATGGCCTTGCAACACCTCGCCTCGGTGGACGCCGCGCTCGGCTGGCTGGCGCAGCGCGGCGCGCGTGCGCTCAGCACCGACAGCCGGCGCGTGACGACGGGCGACGCGTTCATCGCGTGGCCAGGTTATGCGGTCGACGGTCGGCAGTTTGTCCCACAGGCACTGGCCGCAGGCGCGAGCGGCTGTCTGGTCGAGGCCGATGGTGTCGAGGCGTTTTCGTTCGACGATGGCGTCGCCGCGCTCGCCGACCTGAAATCGCGCACCGGCGCGCTCGCGAGCGGCTTCCTGGGCACGCCGAGCGAGCGGCTGAACGTGATCGCGGTGACCGGCACCAACGGCAAGACGTCGACGACCTGGTGGGTCGCGCAGGCCTTGGCCGCACTCGGCCAGCGCTGTGGCGTGATCGGTACGCTGGGCGTGGGTGAACCGCCGATCGACAGCCAAACATCGGCGATCATGTTCACCGGCATGACGACGCCCGATCCAGTCACGGTGCAGGCCGGATTCAAGCGCTTCGCCGATGCCGGCTTCAGTGCGTGCGCGATCGAGGCGACGTCGATCGGCATCGAAGAGCAGCGCCTCGCCGGCACGAAGATTGCCGTCGCGCTGTTCACCAACTTCACGCTCGATCATCTCGACTACCACGGCTCGATGGATGCCTATTGGCAGGCCAAGGCGCGGCTGTTCGCGTGGCCCGGCCTGCGCGCCGCGGTGGTCAACATCGACGATGCGCAGGGCGCGGCACTGGTGCCGACCTTGCCGGCCTCACTGGATGTGTGGACGTATTCGACGACGCGCGACGCGCGTCTGCGCGCGACAAAGATCCGCTACGACGATGGCGGCCTGTGCTTCACGGTACAAGAAGGCCAAGCGCACGTGGACGTGCGCACGCGCCTGATCGGCGACTACAACGTCGCGAACCTGCTGGCCACCATCGGCGGCCTGCGCGCATCGAACATTGCGCTCGTCGACGTGGCGCGCGCCTGTGCCGGCCTCACGCCGGTACCCGGGCGCATGGACCGCGTGCCGTCGGCCGCCGGCGCGCCGCAAGTCGTCGTCGACTACGCACACACACCCGATGCACTCGAGAAGGCGCTGCGCGCGCTGCAGCCGTTCGCGACGCAGCGTGGTGGCGCGCTGTGGTGCGTGTTCGGCTGCGGCGGCAATCGCGACCAGGGCAAGCGACCGCTCATGGGCGCGCTCGCACAAGCGCTCGCGCAGCACGTCGTGATCACCAGCGACAACCCGCGCAACGAGGCACCGGCCTTCATCCTGCTGCAGATCGTCGCCGGTCTCAAGGGCAGCCAGGAGCGCGTCAAGGTCGTCGAAGATCGCCGCGCGGCGATCGCGCATGCGGTGCGCCATGCCGATGCGCGCGACGTGATCCTGATCGCCGGCAAGGGCCACGAGGACTATCAGGAAATCAGCGGTGTAAAGCACAGCTTTTCCGACATCGAGGAAGCCGGTGCAGCGCTGGCGCGGCGCGCAGGGACCACGTCATGATGACGCTCGCCCAAGCCCATGCGCTGCTGCCCGGTTCGGTACTCGTCGGCGACGCTGCGACCGAGGTGCTGCGCGTGCACAGCGACACGCGCAGTCTGCAGATCGGCGATCTGTTCGTTGCACTGAAGGGCGAGCGCTTCGATGCGCACGACTTCCTCGCGCAGGCAAGGGCCAGCGGCGCGGTTGCGGCGCTTGCCGAGCGCGGCCTCGAAGCCGCGGGCCTGCCCGGCCTGCAAGTCACCGACACGCAGGCCGCATTGACTGCGCTCGCACGCAACTGGCGTCACCGCTTCCATCTGCCGCTGATCGCGGTCACTGGCAGCAACGGCAAGACGACGGTGACGCAGATGATTGCGACCATTCTGCGCGCGTGGCTCGCCGAAGGCGCGTTCGCCACCGCCGGCAACCTGAACAACCACATCGGCGTGCCGCTCACGCTGTTGCGGCTGCGTCAGGACGACCTGAGCTGGCACCGCGCCGGCGTCGTCGAACTCGGCATGAACCACCCGGGCGAGATCGCCGAGCTGGCCGCGATCGCAGCACCGACTGTCGCACTCGTTAACAACGCGCAGCGCGAGCACCAAGAATTCATGGCCGGTGTCGAGGCGGTCGCGTTCGAGAACGGCGCGGTGATCACGGCGCTCGGTCCGACAGGCGTTGCGGTGTTCCCAGCCGACGAAGAGCACGCTCCGATCTGGCACAACCTGACCGGAAGTCGCCCGACATTGACCTTCGCGCTCACGGGCCCGGCCGACATCACGTGTCACGCGGAATGGACTCAGGACCACTGGGCCGTCTTGCTGCAAACGCCAGCAGGCGCGCTCACGCTGCAACTGCAGGTGGCCGGCTGGCACAACGTGAAGAACGCGCTCGCCGCGAGCGCGTGCGCACTGGCCGCGGGCTGCCCGCTCGAGGCGATCGGCCGCGGGCTGGAGAGCTTCGCGCCGGTCAAGGGCCGCTCGCAGGTCAAGCGCCTCGCTCACTCGGGTGGTGTTGCCACACTGATCGACGACACCTACAACGCCAATCCCGACTCGGTGCGCGCCGCAATCGAGGTGCTGGCCTCGCTGCCCGGCCCGCGCTGGCTGGTGCTGGGCGACATGGGCGAGGTCGGTGACCAGGGGCCGGAGTTTCACCGCGAGGTCGGCGCGTTCGCCGCGGCGCGCGGCATCGATGCGCTGTGGACGCTGGGCGTTGCGAGCGAGCACGCTGCTGCGGCGTTCGGCGGCGGCCGTCATTTCGACACGATGGACGCGTTGATCACCGCACTGGCGCAGGCTCCGGCGTTTAACGCCGTGGTGGTGAAGGGTTCGCGGTTCATGAAGATGGAACAGGTCGTCGCCGCGTTGACGGAGAAAGGAGCAGCCCATGCTGCTTAGCCTTGCCAACTGGTTGCAGACGCAGTCGCCGGAGTTCGGCTTCTTCCGCGTGTTCCAGTACCTCACGTTCCGCGCCGTGATGGCGGCGATGACCTCGCTGCTGATCGGCCTGGCGTTCGGGCCGTGGGTGATACGCCGCCTGACCGCGCTGAAGATCGGCCAACCGGTGCGCGAGTACGGCGTGGAGTCGCACATGGTCAAGAGCGGCACGCCGACAATGGGCGGCGTGCTGATCCTGATCGGCATCGGCGTCAGCACACTGCTGTGGTTCGACTGGAGCAACCGATTCGTCTGGATCGTGATGGTCGTGACCATCGGCTTCGGCGCGATCGGCTGGGTCGATGACTGGCGAAAGGTCGTGCACAAGAACCCCGAAGGCATGCCCTCGGGGGAGAAGTACTTCTGGCAGTCGGTGATCGGGCTCGTGGCCGCGCTTTACCTCGCGTTCAGCGTCAGCGAGACCTCCAACCTGCGTGTGCTCGAACTCTTCATCCGCTGGGTGCAGAGCGGCTTCGCGAACGAGCTGCCACCCAAGGCGGACCTGATGGTGCCGTTCTTCAAGACCATCAGCTACCCGCTCGGCGTGTTCGGCTTCATTGCGCTGACCTACTTCGTGATCGTCGGCGCGAGCAACGCGGTGAATCTGACCGACGGGCTGGACGGCCTGGCCATCATGCCCGTCGTGATGGTGGGCTCGGCGCTCGGCATCTTCGCCTACATCACCGGCAGCTCGGTCTACAGCCGCTACCTGATCTTCCCGTACATTCCCGGCGCCGGTGAATTGCTGATTTTCTGCGCCGCGATGGCCGGCGCGGGCCTGGCGTTCCTGTGGTTCAACACTCATCCCGCGCAGGTGTTCATGGGCGACGTGGGCGCGCTGTCGCTCGGCGGCGCGCTGGGCACGATCGCGGTGATCACGCGCCAGGAAATCGTGCTCGGGATCATGGGCGGCGTGTTCGTCGCCGAGGCGCTGTCGGTGATGGTGCAGGTCGGGTGGTTCAAGTACACAAAGAAGAAGTACGGCACCGGTCGGCGCATTCTGAAGATGGCGCCGCTGCACCACCACTTTGAGAAGTCGGGCTGGAAGGAGACGCAGGTCGTCGTGCGTTTCTGGATCGTCACGATGCTGCTGTGCCTGATCGGCCTGGCGAGTCTGAAGCTGCGCTGATGAAACATTTGCAAGACACGACGGTGCTGGTGCTCGGGGTGGGCGAATCCGGGCTCGCGATGGCGCGTTGGTGCGCTGGCGCAGGTGCGAGCGTGCGGGTCTGGGATTCACGCGAGGCGCCGGCTCTGGCAGGCTTGCTTGCCGAGCGTGTGCCGGGCGCGCAATGGGTGCGAGGGGCATTGACCGACGACGCCCTCGACGGCGTGAAGCTGGTGTTGAAGAGCCCCGGTCTGTCGCCGTTCGACCCCGCGATTGCCGGCGTGCTGCAACGCGCTGGCGCGACCGGCGTCCCGGTGCAGGGCGAGCTCGATCTGTTCGCGCGTGCGCTTGTCGACCTGAAGACACAGCGCGGTTACTCACCCAAGGTGCTGGCGATCACCGGCACCAACGGCAAGACCACGACGACCGCGATGACGGCGCAGCTGATCGAGCGAACCGGAAAGCGCGTCGCGGTCGCCGGCAACATCGGACCGACGATGCTGCAAACGCTTGCCGACGCGCTCGCGCTGGAGCCGATCCACGAGCTGGCGATCCAGGCAGCACCCGATCTGCCCGAGGTCGAACTCGAAGACATCGCCGACCTGCAGGCGCTCGACGGCGCGCCGGCCAACGAACCCTTGATCGACGACGAGGCCGCACCGCTGGTCGAACTCGCGCCGCCGCCACCCGCGTTGCCGGTGTTCGAGGTGCTGCCCGAGGTTTGGGTGCTCGAGCTCTCGAGCTTCCAGCTCGATGGCGTTGCGCAGTTCGAGCCCAGCGCCGCCGCGGTGCTCAACATCACCCAGGACCACCTGGACTGGCACGGCTCGATGGCGCACTACAGTGCGGCGAAGGCGCACGTATTCGGCAGGCACGGCGTGCTGGTGATCAACTGCGACGACCCGCGGGTCGAAGCGCTGGTGCCGCCGCCCGAGGTCGTGAAGTCGCCGGTCAAGGGCCGCAAGTCCATGACGATCGCGCGCAGTGTTGTGCGCTTCGGCCTCGGCGCGCCGAAGCGTCCCGGCGACTATGGCGTGGTCGAAGAGCACGGCATGGCCTGGCTGGTGCGCGCCCGCGAGCTCGACGAAACGCTCAAGCGCAGCAAGGGTGGCAAGGGCATCTTGGCTGAGCCCGAAGAACTGCTGATCCAGCGCCTGATGCCGGCCGACGCGCTGCGCGTTCGTGGCCGCCACAACGCGGCGAACGCGCTCGCCGCGCTCGCGCTCGCGACCGCGATCGATTGCCCGCTCGCGCCGATGCTGCACGGCCTGCGCGAATACGCTGGCGAGCCGCACCGCGTGCAGTACATCGCGACGCTGGACGGCGTCGACGCGTTCGACGACAGCAAGGGTACGAACGTCGGTGCAACGGTTGCGGCACTCGACGGACTCGGTGCCGACAAGTCGCCTGCCAAGCTGGTCGTGATCCTGGGCGGAGAGGGCAAGGGGCAGGACTTTGCGCCGCTGATCGAGCCGGTGCGCCGTCACGCGCGCGCGATCGCGACGATCGGGCGCGATGCCAGCCGCATCGAAGAAGCGCTGATCGCGACCGGTGTGCCGTTGCAACGCCATGACACGCTGCAAGCTGCGACGCGCTGGTGCTTCGAGCGCGCTCAGGCGGGTGACGCGGTGCTGCTGAGCCCGGCCTGCGCGAGCTTGGACATGTTCCGCAACTACGCGCACCGTGCCGAGGTGTTCGTGGCCGAGGTGCACGCGATCGTCGCCGACCGCGGGGGTGTTGCGGCATGAGCGCGATGAACATCGTCGGCGCCTTCGGCGAGCGCCTGCTCGGGCTCATCCCCGCCCGCGGCAACGACAAAGCCGACGGCAAGGCGTCGATAATTCCGGTGCGCGACTGGATCAACGTCGGTGCAGGCGGCGCGCCCACGAGATTCCTCGGCTTCGACCAGACGCTGGTGTGCGTCGTGATCGGCTTGCTGGCGATGGGCCTGGTCATGGTCTACAGCGCGACCGTCGCGCTGCCCGACAGCCCGAAGTTCGCTCGCTACGTGCCGACCTACTTCATGACGCGCCAGATGGTGTTCATCGCCACCTCGCTGGTTGCCGCGCTGGTCGTGGTGCAGATCCCGGTCGTGTTCTGGGAGAAGGCCTCGCCATGGGTGTTCGTCGCATCGCTGCTGTTGCTGGTGCTGGTCCTGGTTCCCGGCATCGGCAAGGGCGTGAACGGCGCGAGGCGCTGGATTCCGCTCGGCTTGCTGAACTTTCAACCGTCCGAACTGGCCAAGGTGGCAATCGCGATGTACGCGGCGAGCTACATGGTGCGCAAGATGGACATCAAGCAGAACTTCGTGCGCGCGGTCGCGCCGATGGCCGCAGCGCTCGCCGTGATCGGCCTGCTGCTGCTGGCCGAGCCCGACATGGGTGCGTTCATGGTGATCGCGGTGATCGCGATGGGCATCCTGTTCCTCGGCGGCGTGAATGGACGCATGTTCTTCCTCAGCATCGCGGTGCTCGTTGGTGCGTTCGTGCTGATGATCATCAGCAGCCCTTGGCGCGCCGAGCGCATCCTCGCGTTCCTCAAGCCGTGGGATCCGATGTACGCGCAGGGCAAGGGCTACCAACTCACGCACTCGCTGATCGCGCTCGGCCGGGGCGAAGTCTTCGGCCAAGGGTTGGGCGCAAGCGTCGAGAAGTTGCACTACCTGCCCGAGGCGCACACCGACTTCTTGCTCGCTGTAATTGGCGAGGAACTCGGCTTCGTCGGCGTCGCCGTGGTGATCTTCGCGTTCTTCTGGGTCGCGCGGCGGCTGTTCCACATCGGCCGACAGGCGATCGCGCTGGACCGGGTGTTTGCGGGTCTGTACGCGCAAGGCATCGGCATCTGGATGGGCGGCCAGGCCTTCATCAACATGGGCGTGAATTTGGGTGTGCTGCCCACTAAGGGGCTGACCTTGCCGCTGATGAGCTACGGCGGGTCGGCGATCGTGATGAACGTGGTGGCGCTGGCGATCGTGATCCGCATCGACATCGAAAACAGACAGCTGATGCGCGGAGGCCGCGCATGAAGCACCTGCTCGTGATGGCCGCAGGTACCGGCGGGCATGTGATCCCGGGTCTTGCGGTCGCGCGCGAAATGCAGTCGCGCGGCTGGCGCGTCAGCTGGCTCGGGACCCCGGCGGGCATGGAGAACAAGCTCGTGCCGCCGAGCGGCATTCCGATCGACACGATCGCGTTCAGCGGCCTGCGCGGCAAAGGTCTCGCGCACACGCTGACTGGCGGGCTGCGCTTGCTGGGTGCGTTCTGGAGTTGCCTGCAAATCATCCGCCAGCGCCAGACGACCGTCGTGCTCGGCATGGGCGGCTATGTCTGCTTTCCCGGCGGGTTGATGGCCGCTTTGCTTGGCAAGCCGCTGGTGCTCGTCAATGCCGATGCCTCGCTGCTGATGAGCAGCAAGGCGCTACTGCCGTTCGCGGACCGCGTCGCGTTCGGCTTCGACGGCGACGCTGCGCACAAGGTGAAGCACGCCGTCGTCACCGGCAATCCGGTGCGCGCCGAGATCGAGGCGCTGCCGCGACCGGCCGAGCGCTTCATCGGACGCAGCAGCGCGCTGCGCGTGCTGGTCGTCGGTGGCAGCCTGGGCGCGAAGGCGCTCAACGACTGCGTGCCGCAGGCGATCGCGCTGATGAGCCAAGCGCAGCGCCCGCAGGTCACGCACCAGACCGGAAGCGCCAACCACGCGATAGTGCAGGCAAGCTACGACAACGCGAAGGTGCAGGCCGAAGTCCTGCCCTTCATCGACGACATGGCAGCGCGCCTGGCCGACTGCGACGTGATCGTGTGCCGCGCCGGTGCGGTCACAGTCAGCGAGCTGTGCGCGGCCGGTGTCGCGGCGGTGCTGGTGCCGTTGATCGCCAGCACCACCTCGCACCAGCGCGACAACGCGCTGTGGCTGGCCGGGCAGGGCGCCGGCATCCACCTGCCGCAGGCCGAACTCACGCCGCGCAAGCTGGCCGACCTGCTGGCTGGTCTGACGCGTGATGTCTTGTTGAACATGGCGACCAAGGCGCGCGCGCTCGCGAAGCCGAAGGCCGCCGCGCGCGTCGCCGACGAGATCGAAGCACTGGTGGTTGCCCAATGACCACGCCGGGCCGCCCCCAGTGCGAATCTCCCCTCGGGGGGACGGCGCGAGGCGCCAAGCGGGCATCATGAAGCACGCGGTCAAGCACATCCACTTTGTTGGCGTCGGCGGCGCCGGCATGAGCGGCATCGCCGAGATCCTGCACAACCTGGGCTATGTGGTCTCGGGTTCGGATCAGAGTGACAGCCCGACGACGCAGCGCCTGGCGTCGCTGGGCATCCGCATCCACACCGGTCACGATGCGGCGAACATCGCCAGGGCCGAAGCCGTCGTCACATCGACCGCCGTGCGCGCCGACAATCCCGAGGTGATCGCTGCGCGCGCCAAGTGCGTGCCGGTCGTGCCGCGCGCGGTGATGCTGGCCGAACTCATGCGTCTGAAGTCCGGCATCGCGATCGCCGGCACGCACGGCAAGACGACGACAACCTCGCTGGTCACCTGTGTGCTGGCCGAGGCCGGCGTCGATCCGACCTTCGTGATCGGCGGAAAGCTGAACGCGGCCGGGGCGAACTCGCGGCTCGGCTCGGGCGCCTACATCGTGGTCGAGGCCGACGAGTCCGACGCTTCGTTCCTCAACCTGCTGCCCGTGATGGCCGTCGTGACGAACATCGACGCCGACCACATGGACACCTATGGCCACGACTTCGCCAAGCTCAAGGCCGCCTTCGTCGAGTTCATTCACCGCATGCCTTTTTACGGTGCGGCGATCCTGTGCAGCGACGACGCCGGCGTGCGCTCGATCATGCCGATGATCTCGCGACCGGTCGTCACGTACGGCTTCGGTGCCGACGCGATGATTCGCGCGGTCGATGTGCGGGCGCAGGCCGGCACGATGCAGTTCACGGTGCAGCGCCGCAATGGCGTGCAGATGCCCGAGCTGAAGGTGACGCTGAACCTGCCCGGCGACCACAACGTGCTGAACGCGCTCGCGGCGATCGCCGTGGCGACCGAACTCGAGCTGGCCGATGCCGCGGTCGTCAAGGGGCTGGCCGAATTCCACGGCGTCGGCCGGCGCTTCCAGCGTTATGGCGAGCAACCGGCCAGCGACGGTGGCACGTTCACGCTGATAGACGACTACGGCCACCACCCGGTCGAGATGGCGGCCACGCTCGCCGCCGCACGCGGCGCGTTCCCGGGGCGGCGTCTCGTGCTCGCGTTCCAGCCCCACCGCTACACCCGCACGCGCGACTGCTTCGAGGATTTCGTCAAGGTCATCGGCACCGCCGACCTGGTGTTGCTGGCCGAGGTCTACGCCGCCGGCGAGGCGCCGATCGTCGCGGCGGACGGCCGCTCGCTGGCACGTGCGCTGCGAGTGGCGGGCAAGGTCGATCCGGTGTTCGTCGACGAGATCGGCGACCTGGCCGCAGTGATCGTGGAGCAAGCGCGCGCCGACGACGTCGTCATCGCCATGGGTGCGGGCTCGATCGGCAATGTGCCGGCGCGGGTCGCCGAGATGCTGACTCAGAAGGGGGCAGCATGAATGCCGACGTGAAAGCCCTTGGCAAGGTCGCGGTGCTGATGGGCGGCAGTTCTGCCGAGCGACAGATCTCGCTGATGTCGGGCGCCGGCGTGCTCGCTGCGCTGCGGTCGCAGGGCGTGCACGCGCATGCCTTCGATCCGGCCGAGCGCGAGTTGTTCGAGCTCAAGCGTGACGGCTTCGCGCGCTGCTTCATCGCGCTACACGGGCGCTTTGGCGAAGACGGCAGCGTGCAGGGCGCGCTCGAGCTGCTGCGCATCCCGTACACCGGCTCGGGCGTACTCGCCTCGGCGATCGCGATGGACAAGGTCATGACCAAGCGCGTGTGGATCGCCGAAGGCCTGCCGACGCCGCGCTACGAGTGGTTGTCACCGGAACAGCGCACGCGCGAGCACATCCGCACCGTGCCCGACGTGCTCGGCTTGCCGCTGATCGTGAAGCCGCCACGCGAAGGCTCTTCGATCGGCATCACCAAGGTCGCCGGCTACTCGCAGATGCAGGGCGCGGTCGAGCTCGCCGCGAAGTACGACGCCGACGTGCTGTGCGAGGAGTTCATCGAGGGCGAGGAAGTGACCTGCCCGGTGATCGGCGAAGGCGCCCTCGCGCACGCGCTGCCGGTCGTGAAGATCATGGCGCCCGAAGGCGCCTACGACTACCAGAACAAGTACTTCACCGACGACGTGAAGTACCGGGTGCCGAGCGGTCTGCCCGAAGCCGAGGAACGCGAGATCCAGCGCATCGTCGTGCAGGCGTATCGCACGCTGGGTTGCCGCGGCTGGGGTCGGGCCGATCTGATGATTCGCGCGAGCGACCGCAAGGCTTTCCTGCTCGAGATGAACACCTCGCCCGGCATGACCACGCACTCGCTGGTGCCGATGTCGGCGAAGGCCGCGGGCATCAGCTACGAGACGCTGTGCGTGCAGATCCTGGGCCTGGCCACGCTCGACGCGGCCGCTTCGATCGCGAACTGACACGATGGCCAGGACCGCACCCGCCACCGCACTGCCGGCCGACATCCGGCTGATGAACCTGACCGCGATCATTTTCGCGGCGCTCGGTGCGGTCGCGGTCTTGGCGCTCGGTCTACTGTGGGTCGCCAAGCAGCCGGTGTTCGCCGTGCGGGCGATCCGGATCGACGGCGACATGGCGCACAACAGCGCGTTGACGATACGTGCCAATGCGGCGCCCAAGCTCGCCGGCAATTTCTTCACGCTGGACCTGGGCGCGGCGCGGCGTGCGTTCGAGGCGGTGCCGTGGGTGCGTCAGGCCGTGGTGCGGCGCGTCTGGCCGAACCGGCTGTCGGTGCAGCTCGAAGAGCACCGTGCCGTCGCGCTGTGGGTCAATGCGGCCAACGGCGACGAAGCGGCCGACAAGCTCGTCAACAGCTTCGGCGAAGTGTTCGAGGCCAACCTCGGCGACGTCGAGGACGACGCCTTGCCGACCTTGCGCGGTCCTGAGGGCACGTCGGCCGCGATGCTGGCGCTGTTCACCCGTCTGCAGCCGGTGTTCGCGACGATGGACGCGCACATCGATGCGCTCGCGCTGTCGGGCCGCGGCTCGTGGCGCGTCGGGCTTGACACCGGTGCCGAGATCGAACTCGGCCGTGGCAGTGACGACGAGGTGCTGGAGCGCACGCAATCGTTCATCGCGACGCTGCCGCAGGTCACCGGTCACTTCCAGCGCGCGCTGCAATACGCCGACCTGCGCCACCGCGACGGTTACGCCGTGCGACTCAAGGGCATCACGACCGTTGATGCCGCGGCCAAGTCAGAAAAGAAATAGAGGGAACACGCACATGGCCAAGGAATACAAGGATCTCGTTGTCGGACTGGACATCGGCACCGCCAAGATCATGGTGGTGGTCGCCGAGGTGATGCCCGATGGCGAACTGCGCATCGCCGGCCTGGGCAGCGCCCCCACGCATGGTCTGAAGCGCGGCGTGGTCGTCAACATCGACGCGACCGTGCAGTCAATCCAGCAGGCGCTCAAAGAGGCCGAGATGATGGCCGACTGCAAGATCACGCGCGTCTACACCGGCATCACCGGCAGCCACATTCGCGGCCAGAAC
>JANYBE010000247.1 GCA_025360945.1 Rhizobacter sp.
CATTGGCCAGTTCAATTACGGCCAAGTCAACAACCCGAAGATGGACCAGCTCGCCGCCGCGTCGAGCAAGGAGCCCGATCCAGCCAAGCGCGAGGCGCTGATCAAGGCGACGGTGAAGGAGCACAACGACCAGGTGCACCACATCCCGCTGCATCGCCAGTTCATTCCATGGGCGACGCGCAGCAACGTCGAGGTCGTGCACCGCGCCGACAACTGGCTCGAATGGGCCTGGGTGACGATCAAGAAGTGAGCTGACCCCCGAATGAAAAGTCCCGCACCAAGCGGGACTTTTTCTCGGGTGATGCGGGTTGGCGTCAGAAGCTCGTCCACTCGTCGCCGGTTCCCGTTTGCTTCGGCGTTGCTGCAGCGCCGCTGACGGCGCTCGGCACGGCGGGTTTGGTCTTGGCGCCGAAGTTCGGGCGGGTCACGTTCTTGGCGCGATCCGCTCCGCGGCGATCGGTGCTGCTCGGGCTGCGGGCCGGCGCGGCGGCACGCGCCGGTGCTGCGGTGATCGGCTCGCCGGCATTGCTTAGTTTGAACACTGCCACCGCCTGCACCAGCTGCTGCGCCTGCACCTTGAGGCTCTCGGCCGCGGCCGCGCTCTCCTCGACCAGAGCGGCATTTTGCTGCGTCGCCTGGTCCATCTGCGTCACGGCCTCGCCGACCTGCGCCACGCCGGCGCTCTGTTCCGTGCTGGCCGCGCTGATCTCGCCCATGATGTCGGTCACGCGCTTGATCGCGGTCACGACCTCAGTCATCGTGACACCGGCCTGGTCGACCAGGGTCGTGCCCTGATCGACGCGCTCGACGCTGGCGTTGATCAGGCTTTTGATTTCCTTGGCCGCGTCGGCCGACCGGCCGGCCAGGCTGCGCACTTCGGAGGCCACGACCGCGAAGCCGCGGCCTTGCTCACCGGCGCGCGCCGCCTCGACCGCCGCATTCAGCGCCAGGATGTTGGTCTGGAACGCGATGCCGTCGATCACGCTGATGATGTCGGCGATCTTCTTGGAGCTGTCGTTGATGTCTTTCATCGTGCTTACGACCTGGCCCACGACGTCGCCGCCCTTGACGGCTACCGTGCTGGCGTTCAGCGCGAGCTGGTTGGCCTGCCTTGCGTTGTCGGCGTTTTGCTTGACGGTCGAGCTGAGCTCCTCCATCGAGGCGGCGGTTTCTTCCAGCGCTGAGGCCTGCTCTTCGGTGCGCTGGCTCAGGTCGTTGTTGCCCTGGGCGATCTGGGTCGATGCGGTCGCAACCGACTCCGAGTTCTGGCGCACGTTGGACACGACCTTGACCAGGCTGGCCTGCATCTCCTTCAGAGAGACCAGCAGGAGCGAGGTTTCACTTTGGCCGAAGGCCTCGAACTGCAGGCTCAGATCGCCCGCGGCGACCGCGCGTGATATGTCGACCGCCTGATTGAGCGGACGCGTGATCGAGCGAACGAGCAACCACCCGAAGCACACCAGCAAGCCCACCGCGACCGCGCCCAAAGCGAGGATCAGAATGACGGCCGAGCGATAGGTCTGCTCTGCGGCTGCCTGAAACGCGTGGGCCGAATCGGTTTCGTGTTTGGACAGATCTTCGAGCGCGTCCAGCGCAACGGTCTGCAGCGGGCGAACGGTGCCGAGGAGCAATTTTGTCGCTTCTTCGTTCTTGCTCGCTAGGCCCAGCCGCACCACCTCGTCCGTCGGCGCCACTAAAGCGGTCACCGCCGCCTGTGCCTTGCCGAGGCCCGCCTTGCCCCCTTCGGACTTGACGGAATCCGCGAGCTGCTTGTCGAGCGCCGCGTAGGACTCTCGCAGCTTGGGCAACGCTGCAGCCTCCTTGCGCATCTCCGTCTCGTCGGTGAGCAGAACGATGTTGCGCACGACCGATGCACGGGTGCGGATGTTTTCCTTCATGTCCTTGACCGCGACAATCTTGGGCAGAAGGTCGCCTGTGATCGTGTCCAGTGCCGCCTTGACCTCGCCAAGGCGTGAGATGCCGATCCACACCGTCATGCTCAGCAGAGCGGTGGACACCGCAATACCGAGGCCGAGGCGTCTGCCGATCTTCATATTGCTGATATTCACGAGGGTTCCTTGTTCGAGGGGTGTTCGGCGCGCTGCATCGATCGGGCGGTGCCCTCCAAGGGTCGCCACACTAGCTATCGGCACTTGCGCGCCGCAACTCAAGCTGGACCCGCGGAAATCAGCGAAATGGCGATGCTCCACATCACCACAGCGATGCAGCTGTCCAGCACCTTCCACGCGACCGGCCGCGCGAACACGCCGCGCAACAGCCGCGCGCCGAAGCCCAGCGCAAAGAACCACACGAAGCTCGCACTCGTCGCGCCGATGCCGAACCCGATTCGCTGATTTGCCGGCAACGGGCTGGCGATCGCACCGAGCAGCACCACGGTGTCGAGCCAGCAATGTGGGTTCAGGTAGGTGAACGCCAAACAGGTGGTGAGCGCGGCGGTCAGCGTGAGTGGCGATTCGTCGCGCACGTCCAGCGATTCGCTGTGCAGCGCACGGCGCGCCGCGAGCGCGCCGTAGACGACAAGGAAGAGCGCGCCCCCGCAGCGCGCGAGCTGCACCAAGCGTGGACTGCCCTGCACCAGTGCGCCCAGGCCCGCCACGCCGAGCGTGATCAGCAGCGCGTCCGACAGCGCGCACACCAGCACGACGGCCAGCACGTGCTCGCGCTTGATGCCTTGACGCAGCACGAACGCGTTCTGCGCGCCGATCGCGATGATCAGGGCGGCCGAGGTGGCGAAGCCCTTGAGGAAAGCGGTGTCCATCGGTCGGCGAGCATAGCGGGCTCGCCGGCAGTCGCTACTGGAAGTGGGCGAGCATGTGCTCGAGCGCCATCGTGAAGGGCATCTGCATCATCGGCAGTGTCAGCAGCATGCCGATCAGCCCGACCGAGACCGTGATCGGGAAGCCGATCGCGAAGATGTTCATCTGCTGCGCGACGCGCGAGATGATGCCGAGCACGAGATTGACGAACAGCAGCATCGCGATCATCGGCAGCGCGATCCAAAGGCCAAGGCGAAACACCTCGGCACCCCAGACCTGCGGCTGCACTGCGCGCAGGAACGCAAACGGCTCGGGCCCGACTGGAAAGGCATGAAAGCTCTGGATCACCGCGGCGACCAGCGCCAGGTGGCCGCCGGTGACGATGAACAGCCAGCTCACCGAGATGCTGAAGAAGCGGCTCGTCGCGGTCGCCTCGGTGTTGGTCATCGGGTTGAAGAAGCCGGCGAAGTTCAGACCCATCTGCAGGCCGATGATTTCACCCGCGAACTCGACCGCGCTGAACACGATGCGCACCGCGAAGCCGAGCGACGCACCGATCAGGATCTGCTGGACGATCGCGAGGAACGCCGGTGCCGAATCGAGCGGAATTACCGGCATGGTCGGGAGCGAGGCCTGAGCGCAGAACGCGATCAGGAAGGCGAGCGCGACGCGCACCCGCGCGGGCACGCCGCGCTGCGCGAACACCGGCAGCGCGCCAAACAGTGCCAGCACGCGCAGGAACGGCCACAGCAGCGGCGTGATCCACTCGAGGACTTGCGCCTCGGTGAAGGTCAGCATCAGCCCACCGCGCTGGGGATCGATTGGAGGGTGCGCTGGATGTACTCGACCAGGTTGGTGAGCATCCACGGCCCGGCGATCGCGAGCACCGCGACGGCGCCGATAATCTTGGGCACAAAGGACAGCGTGGCCTCGTGGATCTGTGTCGCGGCCTGGAAGATGCTCACGACCAGGCCGATCAGCAGCACGCTGATTAACAGCGGTGCCGAGACCAGCAGCAGCATGTACAGGCCTTGCTGGCCGGCGTTGAAGACTTGTTGTGCGTCCATGATTTCCTTTGGCCCCCAAGAACCCTTCGGCGCCGTCCCCCCGAGGGGGAGCGTGTGCCTTGGGGCGGCCCGGCGGCAAACGTCTAGGTCGAGAAGCTGGCGGCGAGCGAGCCCAGCAGAAGGTTCCAGCCGTCGGCCAGCACGAATAGCATCAGCTTGAACGGCAGCGCGATCAACACCGGTGACAGCATCATCATGCCCAGGCTCATCAGCACGCTGGCAACGATCATGTCGATGATCAGAAACGGGATGAAGATCAGGAAGCCGATCTGGAACGCGCTCTTCAGCTCGCTCGTCACAAAGGCCGGCACCAGCACCTTGAACGGCACGTCGGCGGTCTTCACGGCCGGGTCGATCTTCGCGAGCTTGGCAAACAGCATCACGTCGGCCTGGCGCGTCTGCTTGAGCATGAAGCCGCGCATCGGCACCTCGCCGCGCTTGAGTGCCTCGTCGAACGCGATCTTGTTTTCGGAATACGGCTGGTAGGCGTCGGCGTAGACCCTGTCGATCGTCGGACCCATCACAAAGAAGGTCAGGAACAGGCTCAGGCCCACGACGACCTGATTCGGTGGCGCCGCCTGCGTACCGATCGCCTGACGCAACAGACTCAGCACGATCACGATGCGCGTGAAGCCGGTCATCAACAGCAGCACCGCGGGCAGGAAGCTCAGGGCGGTAAAGAACAGCAGAGTCTGCACCGGCACCGAGTAGCTGGTGCTGCCGGCAGCCTGGCCGATGATGAGGGGCAGCTCAGCGGCCATCGGAGTTGTCCTTGCGCAGTTTGCTCAGCAGTTGCGCGAACGCGGGAACTGCCGGTGCCGCGGCGCCTTCAGTCTGCGGTGCCATCGTGTGCAGTGTCGTGATGCTTTGCGCGGTGACGCCCAGAACCAGCCAGCGGCGATCAGTGCCTTGGCCGACCTCGACGGTGACGACGCGCTGGTTCGACGACAACGGCAGTGCCGCGACGCTGCGCATCACGCCGTTGCCCGCGCCACCGCCCATCGGCGTGCGCTTGAGCAGCCACAGCGCGCACGGGATCATCGCGACGATCGCGATGAACCAGAGCAGCGAGTTGAGTCCGGAAGAGACCATCAGGCCGCGCGGCTCAGGCGGCGCATGCGCTCGCTCGGGGTGACGATGTCGGTGAGCCGGATGCCGAATTTGTCGTTCACGAC
>JANYBE010000252.1 GCA_025360945.1 Rhizobacter sp.
GCGAGCACGCCGGTGGCCACCGGCAGGATCGCGGTCAGCAGCGTGCGCAGCGAGCCGCCGAACGCGAGCAGCAGCAGCCCGACGATCGCGATGCCACCGGCGAGCGCTAGGCGCTCGACCTCCGACTTGATCTGCGTGCGCGACGCGACCGCGAAGCTGCCAGAGCCCGACACGACGAGGTGCAGGCCCTGCGCCTCGAATGGCGCGAAGCGTGTGTGCAGCAGTCGCAGCGCGCGCTCCTGCGCGTCGAGGTCGGCGCCATCGGCGTGCGTCGTTGCGATCAGTACCGCGCGCGGTGCCTGGCGCGAGACCCACACGCCGCCATCGCTCTTCGGGGCCTGCGAGGGCAGCATGCTCTCGGCCATGCGGACCGTCTCGCCGGTCGGGTCGCGCAGGATCACCGGCTTGATTGCGGAGCCGGCCGGCGTGCCGAGCAGCGAGGTGGCTTCGTCGATGCCGGCGCGCAGGCCGTCGACAGTAAAGCGCTGCGCGTCGACCGCCGGGCTGAGGAGGTAGCGGTGATCGAACAAAAACTTGCCGGTGACCTCGAACTGCGAGTTGTCACCGTTGTGGACCGCGTCGAACGCGCCGCTAGCACGCAGCAGCTTCGCGTACTGCAGCGACGTCGCGCTGCGTTGCTCGGGCGTGCCGCCTTCGATGCCGATCAGCACCAGGCGCGCGGCGATGCCATTGCGCAGCTGGTCGAGCAGCACGGCCTGCTCGGCGCTCGGCGAGCGCGGCAGGAAGGCCGACAGGTCGGCAACGTAGTTCGTGCGCAGCGTGATGCCGGTCGCGGCGATCACGAACAGCAGCCAGAGCGCCAGCGCGTGTCGTCGTGCAAATGCCAGCATGTGCGGTTCAGCCCGGCGGTGTGATGCTCATCACCGAGCGGTCGCCATCGGCCATCGCGACGACGACCTCGCGCACCAAGGCCTGCTGGCCGCTGACGCGCACCGAGATCACCAGTTCGCGCAGACGTGGCACGAGCGGCACGAGCTCGAGCGTCCAGCGCGCCGCGGCGCCCGTTACGTTGGCAGTGAAGTTGCGTTCGATCGCCTCGCGGTTGCCGGTCAGCGTGCCGCGGATCGCCTCGACGATCACCGCGGCCTCGGGCACCGAATCGAGCGGCACGGTGCGGCTGCGCGTTCCCAGGCTCATCGTCACCACGTTGCCGACGACTGCGAGGCGCTCGTGGCGCGGCTTCAGCGTCTCGCGCACGAAGGTGTCGGGCGCTTCGAAGCTGAGCTTGCCCGACGACTCGAGCGTGCGCTCGAGCATCGCGACCGTGCGCTTCTCGGTGAACACCGCCTCGCCGGCCTTGACCTGCGCGAGCAGCTGCATCAGCTGGGCGAGGTCGAGCGCGGCCTGCGCGCGCGCGATCGGGAGCAGCGTCGCGTTGCCCGCGAACGCGAGCAGCGAAGCGAGTGCGTGGCGCCGGTCAGGCAGCATCGTCGGTGGCCCAGAAGTCGTAGAAGTTGAACCAGTTGTAAGGTGACTCAACGCACAGCGCGGCAAGCAGGCCGACATAGCGTTCCACCGCGGCGCGCACGCGCTGGTCGGTGTCGAGTCCGCCCGTCGGTGCGTCGGACCGGAAGTCCGCGAGCTCGACAAAGCGCAGTTCGTAGCGCTTGCCGCCCTCGTGGAGCCCGGCCATAAAGTACACCGGGCGGCGCAGCATCGCGGCGAGCCGGAACGGGCCGTCCGAGAATCGCGCAGGCGCGCCGAGAAAGTCGAGCATCAGGGCGCGCGAACGCTCCGAGTGACCGGGCAGCGTGCGGTCGGCGAGCAGCCCGGCAAGTCCGCCTGCGTCAAGCCAGCTACGTAGCTCGAGCATCGCGCCAGCGCGGCCCAGCGCAATCGTGTGCAGCTGCGCGTTCGGTGCGACCGCGGCGAGCGTGGCGTTGATCAGGCGCGCGTTGTCCTCGTACATGAGCATCGCGACGCGCACGCCGCGGCCTTGCGCGCTCGCTCGCAGCGCCTCGAAGCTACCGAAATGCGCACCGGCCAGCATCACGCCTTCGCTGCGCGCGAGGAGCGCGTGCACCGGGTCGGCGCCGGTCGCGCGCACCTCAAACTGGTCGAATCGTTCCTGCAGAAAGTAGACGCGGTCGAGGACGGTCGAAGCGAACCGATGGATGTGGCGGTACACATCGCGCCAGCGCGCGGGGCGCTGCAGTGCGCGCGCCAGGTAGCGCGCCGACTCGCGCCGGGCCTTGGCGTTGGCGACCAGAAAGTACAGCGTGATCGGGTGCAGCACGAGGCGCGCGATCGGGCGTCCCGCGGCCACGGCGATCCAGCGCATCACGCGCAGTATCCGCAGGGTGCCGCGTTCGCGCTCGTTGGCCCAGCTCGCCGGACTGTGGTCGGCCGGTGTGCTCATGGAGCCCCCCGACCGCTGAATACATCGGTCGACCCCCCGAGGGGATGCGGGCCGGCTTGGGGCGGCTCGGCGCTGGGCCGCCCGCGCGCAGCTTCCAACTGACCGGATGCGGCGATGCGTTCGCCTTCCTTCACCTCGAAGCGGATCCCGCGCGGACCGGGCTCGACCTGAATGACGAGCTGCGCCCCCGGTCGCACCGGCGCGTGAAACTTCGCGGCAGCGATGCGCGGCGCGGCGCCGACGAGCGCGGTCAGCACCGGGTCGTCGAGCACGACTTCGAGCACTTCTGCGAGCAGCGAGACGCCGGGCAACAGCGGCTGACCCGGGAAGTGGCCGACGAAGGCCGGGTGGTCCATCGCGATGTGAAGCTCGACGCGGTGCATGGCTGGCTCAGCTCTTCGCGGTTGTGAGCGTGCGCTCGGCCCACGCGGCAAACGACTGTGCGGGCAGCTTGCCGGTCGTTGCCTCGCGCGGCAAAGACGGCACGCGGATTACGCGCCGCGGTAGGAAGGCCGCGTCGATACGCTCGCGCAGCGTCTTGACGACGGTGTCATGCAACACCTGCGGCGTCAGCTCGGGCGCGACGGCGAACGCGATCAGCCGCACCACGCCGCCGGCCACATCGTCTGGCGGCAACCAGAACGCGCCGTCGTGCACACCGGGGATCATGTTGAGGTGGTAGTTCAGGTGGCCGAGCGAACTGCGCTTGCCGGCGATGTTGATCAGGTCGTTGGAGCGACCGAGCAGGCGAAACGTGCTCGCCTCGATCACCTCGATCACGTCGGCCAGCGGTACGGCCTGCGGCACGTGGCCGCCCTGCACGCAGGTCTCGGCGCCGTCGCCGCTCAGACGCAGCCCGTCATAGGTGTGCCACTCGATGCCTGCGGTCGGGCGACGCGAGGCGACCTGGCCTGCCTCTGTGCAGCCGTAGATCTCCATCAGCGGCGCGGCAAGTGCGACCTCGGCACGCGCCGCGAGCTGCGGCGAAAGCGGCGCGGTGGCGCACAGCGTCAGGTCGATCGCGGGCAGCGACAAACCCGAGTCGAGCAGCATCTTCAAGTGGAACGGTGTTGTCACAAGCATGCGCGGGCGCGGCGCACGCTCGAGCGCGCGCGCGATGTCGGCCGGGTAGAACGGCCGTCCGGTATCGAATGAGGCGCCGCCGAGCAGCGCGATCAGCACCGTCGACTCGAAGCCGTACATGTGCTGCGGTGGCACAGTGGCGACGAGCGTGATGCCGGCGAGCGACGTGCAGCCCATCTCGCGCGCGAGCCGTTGCGCGCCGGCGCGGGTGTTGCGCGTGAGCAGGCCCCAGTACTTGGCGTGCGGCACCGGCGCGCCGGTTGAGCCGGAAGTCAGTACCTGTGCAGCCAGCATCGCCTCGGCCACGTGCGGCACGTTGGCATCGAGCAACGCGCTCGCGGGCTGTTCGTCATGCCGGATCAGCGGCAACGCGAGCCCTGGTGCGGCCGCATCGGCCAGTCCGTAGGTGCCGGGAAACAGCTCACGCAGCCGCGACACCGTGTCCGATGTGTGATTCGGCGGCATCAGGTTGCTCTGGCCACGCAGCATCGCCGCGCCCAGGCCGACAGCGAAGCGGTAGCGGTCGGCGGTGACGTTGAGCATCGGACCGGCCGCCGGCAGGCGCGTTGCGAGTGCATGCACGTCGGCCAGGTATTGTCGGCGCGCGATGGGTCGCCCGTCGCGCCAGGCAAGCGGCGCGTCGAGATCGTCGCCGGCGATCAGCGGCAGCCCGTTCATGCTGCCGAATCGCGCGGCGTCGCCGGCTTGTCGTCGTGCATGTAAGAGCGGATCGCCGCGGCGACGCTGGTGCGCTCGAACTCCGGATGCAGCCGATAGCGCAGCGCGTATTCGACGCCGAACATCAGCACCATTGCGCAGGGCGTCACCAGGTTCGCGAAAAGCGCCCAAGTATCAAAGGAGGCGAACGCGAACAAGGCGATCGAGGCGATCGCCATCGCGACGAAATAGACCGTCCAGGCGATCGTGACATGGCGCGTGTAGACCAGGCGCGCCGGCGTGAATTCGCGGTGCACGCGTCCCGCCAGCGTCGTGATCAACGGCGTGTGACCGGCGCGCAGCGTGCCGCCGAAGCCGGCCGCGAGAAACAAATGGATGCCCGCGTGCTGCGCCAGATAGAGCATGGCCGGAGCGACCGCCACGCCCATCAACGCCTGCGCGCACAGACCGGCGATGACGAGCGCCGCGCCCGCACCCAGCAGATGCTGACCACCGCGCCAGGCGCCGACCGCGATCGCGAGCAACATCGGCGTCAGCACGCCAACGACGTTCCACGGCGAGCCGCCGGCGCGCGTCATCAGCCAGTGCGTGCCCCCCACGTAGGCGATGCTTGCCAGCAGGATCGCCGCGATGCGCAAAGGCATGGTCAGACTCTGTGCGTGGCGATGTGATCGGTCAGGCTGGCCAGCGAGGTGAAGATGCGGATGTTGTCTTCGTCGTCCGAGCGCAGCTGAAAGCCGTAGCGCTGCGAGACGACCAGCGCCACTTCGAGAATGTCGATCGAGTCCA